>NZ_JBFRDW010000275.1:0-7453 GCF_052113985.1 Pseudoduganella sp. RAF53_2
GGATACAGCAGCGTTACCGCCATCACGGCCTCCATGCCGTACATCCAGGCCACCGACTTCGCCGAGCCGGAAAGCTGCATCAGCAGCACGGGCACGGCCAGCATCAATTGCGTCTGCAAGACATAGTAGCCGCTCAGGGTGAGTACGAGAATGAGGAAGGGCTTATCGCGCAAAGGCATGCGCATCGCGGCCAGCGCACCGGTACCGGGCGTGGACGTGCGGTAGGACGGCAGCAGCAGGGCATTGGCCAGCGCTGCCAGCAGGAACAGGAAGCAGCCGGCCATCGCCGTCCAGCGGAAATCGAAATCGAGCAGGAAGGTGCCAAGCAGGGCGCCCAGCACGGCGGCGGCAGTTTCCTGCATCAGCATGCGCGAATAGAAACGGGGACGCTCCGCCGGCCGCACCAGCTTCACCACCAGCGCGCCGCGCGCCGGGTCGAACAGGCTGCCGCCCAGGCCGGACAGAATGAGGGACACCATCAGCTGGAGCGGCGTGGCGGCAAAACCCATCAGCGCGAAGCCGGACGCGCGCAGCAGCATGCCCAGTACGATCAGCGGTTTGCCGCCAAATCGGTCGGTCAGCGAACCGCCGAACAGCGCCAGGCCTTGCTGCGACACCTGGCGTACGCCCAGCGCCAGACCCACCGACGCGGCAGCCCATCCCAGTTGATCGACAAAGTGCAGGCCGATGATCGGAAAGACAACATTGAATCCGGCCACCACCAGCGCGCTGTCCAGCATGATGAAACGCTTGCCCAGCTTTCTCGCCCTGTTCGACCCGACCACGATGCGGCTCCCGATATATGCACTAGCTTTGATGTTAGTTTCTTTAGAGCCATAATAGAAGCCGTCAACTACTGATATTTCATATTGGAGTTTGTTATGGCTCTGAATCTCGATGATTTGCAGCTGCTGCTTGATATCGTGGACCGCGGAAGCTTCAGTCAGGCCGCAGCCCAGCGCCGCTGGTCGCAGCCGCAGGTGAGCCAGCGGGTCGGCGCACTGGAGGAGCAGCTTGGCGTGCAGTTGTTCAAGCGTCATCGCCGTGGTGCGACGCCGACGCCGGCCTGCATGACTTTTCTGCCTGCCGCGCGCCAGGCTTTGTCCGCCATCGAAGAGGGCCAGCGCGCGGTGCAGGGCGCACCGGCCCTGCCGCAGATCACGCTGGCTTGTGTGCCTTCGCTGGCGCCGCTGTTCTTTGGTCCGATTCTGCTGGCGCTGGCCGACGCACCGATGGAAATCCGCTGCACCTCCGATCACTCGCCCGTCATCATGGACATGCTGCTCACGGACCGCGCGCAACTGGGCTTTGTGCTGAAGTGTCCGGCCATCGCGGGCATTCAGATGGAGCGCGTGAGCCTGTCGTCCATTGTGGGCGTGGTAAAGCGCGGCCATCCGCTGGCCCGGCGCGCGCTGCTTACATTGGCGGACGTGGCGAACGCCCGCCTGGCGCCGCAGTTCTGGGGCGATGAATGCCGCGAGCTGATCGCCATGATCCGCACCTGGCGTTCGGTGCCCGATCCGATTCACGCCATCACGCCATCCAGTGCCGCAATCGAGCTGGCGCTGGAGCATGGCTTCCTGACCTTTATGCCCGAGATGGCGGCGGCCAGGCAGCTGCGCGAGGGCAGCCTGGTGAAGCTGAATATCACCGATCTGCCGCGCTGGGAGTGGGAAGCGATGGTGGCCTGGCGCAGCGGCAAACGTCCAGACGCCAGCAAACAGACCGTATTGAAAGCGGTACGGGAAATGGCGGTGCACTGGGCCATGCCGCGCTAGAAGAGCCCGTCAATGAAAAAACTTCTACTCAGCCCGGCTGCGGCAGGTTGGGGCGGAGCACATCTTGTACAGATCGGATGCAGCGGCGGGAGATAATTTACGTCCCCGCGAAAGCTGGGCCGCATTCAGGAAGCCGCCGTTGACGGCAAATGAAGTGCAGCGGGTGGCGGCCAATGTGCCGCCATATTGGAAGTGAGCGGAGCTTAGTGCGGCAGCTCGCGCGGATTGCGGCGCTGGTCGGGGTAGGCCAGCACGCGCAGGATCACATTGCGCGGCACTTGCATGGTCTGCATATAGATCCATGCGTTCGCTGCGCCGCGCATGGCGTGCAGCTCGATGCCCTTATCGACCTGGATGGCTAACTGCTGGTTGTATCGCGTGTCGCTCATGTCCTGCCCCGATGTGATTTTGTAATGGCCTGATTATCCGGCAATCTGGTCCGCGGTACAAGCACTCAGGAAGCCAATAATGGCCTCGTTGACCGCTTCCGCATCGGTGATCGGCGCCATATGGCCGCCTGCCGTTTCAAGGAAGGAGCCATTTGGCAGTGCAGCAGCCAGTTGCTCGGCAACGCGGCGGGTCGACGATGGACCTTTGCGGCCCGCCATCACCAGCGCTGGCACGTCGAGCTCGGAGGCATCGGCCAGCGTGGCCGGCTCGCCCAGCAGGGCGACGAAGTCCAGTTTTACCTTGGCGATCTGCGACATGAAGCGCTGGCGCTGGTTATCCGGCAGCGCATCAAATACGCCTGGACGATTCCAGTAATCGATGAAGATGCGGGTAGCGTCGGCTTCCGCGTCCGCAGCGGCGATGGAAGCTGCGAAGGCTTCGATCTCCCTGCGTGCCGCGTCGTCGCGCTGCAGCAGATGGAAGGCAACTGGCTCGAACAGCGTCAGCGACAGCACGCGCCCGCGCAGCTGGCGCGCCAGGCGCAGCGCAGTGGCGCCGCCGTAGGAATGGCCAACCAGATGGAATGGCTCGCCCGCGTCCAGATGGGAAGCCAGGGCCGCAGCCACTGCATCGGCTTCATGCGCCAGCGTATAGCCTGCCTCGGCAGCTTCCGTGGGGAAAGCAGATTTTCCATACCACAACATGTCAATCGCGATGAAGCGATACTGCTCCGCATGGGCTGCCATCAGGGCGGACCACTGGTTGCGGGAACTGAGGGAACTGTGCAGCAGGACAACAGCAGGCAGAGCAGGGTGTGTCATATTCGGATAAAAGCCACGGCAAACCTGCGATTATACCGTCCTGCTGCGATGCACCATCAAATGGCTGAGGTAATATGGACGAAGCACTATAAGACGGGTGATTCGCCATGAAGAAACCGCTGATATTTTCCACCGTGCTGCTGGCCTCCGCCGTGCAAGCTCAGATCACGGTTGCCTACAACGAAAGGCCACCTTACCTCGTCGCCACGCGGGACGGCAGTCCCTCGGGTTTGACGGGCACGCCCGCGGCCCAGGCCTTCCGCGCGGCGGGTATCGATGTGCGCTGGGTGAGAATGCCGACCAATCGGCAGATCGCCATGGTGCGCGAAAATAGTGCGCAGTATTGTGCGGTGGGCTGGTTCCGCAATGATGAGCGCGCGCAGTTCGCCAAGTTCACCCGCCCCATCTACCGCGACCACCGCTGGGTAGCCATGACCGGCCTGTTCTTCGACGCTAGCGAGGGCCAGCCGCTGGAAGAACTGATGGGCCGCGGTGGATTGCGCCTCATGGTGAAGGACAAATATTCCTACGGCCCCCGCATCGACGCCATGCTGAGCCGCTTCCATCCCGTCACCGCCGTGTCCACCGGCAGCACCGTGCAAATGCTGCAGTCGCTCAGTGCCAACACGGTGGACCTGATGTTCGTTTCGGAAGAGGAGGCAGCCTACCTGATGAGCCTGGGCGGTCCGCACGCCGGCAAGCTGCGTGTGCTGAACCTGGCTGGCATGCCGAAAGGGGAAGAGCGCCACATCATGTGCAGCCTGAACGTACCGGATGAGCTCATTGCCAAGCTCAACAGGGAGATTGTCTTTCGATAGATGCTGTCGAAAATCCTTACAGTCTGGAAAGCTGATATTTGATTTAGCCTATTACTGACGGCGAAGCGATCCGTGGCGCGGAATTTGCTTTAACTCTCGGTATCCACCCGGGAGGTCCTAAGTGATCATGGAACGGTCCGCTTTACCTGCGTTGCTGCTGACGCTGCTGCTCGGCTTGCTCATGCAAGCCATGCTGGTGGACTTGCGCATTGCGAGTGGCCAGGGCGAGTGGGTTTACCGCGCTCTATATGTCATTGCGCTGGCGGTAAACCTTGCTGCGGTGCGGCGTGCCAATCCGCCAACTTTCCGCAGCGCCTGCGTGGTGCTGGCGCCCATGGTGCTGGCGGTCGCCGCGACATGGCTCAGCATTACCGGCGACGATGCTCACGCGGCAATCATGCTCATGGTCTTGCCCATTGTGCATACGCTGGTCGCGGGCTTTCTCTTCACGATGCCGCACGAGTTGCCGCATTAGCGGGCACTGGCGACCTGTTCGCGCAAGTCGAGTGCTAAACGCGCGGCGCGTAGCGTAGCGATATCAATCTTGGGTGGCGTGCGTGTGGGCGGCTTGCTGGCCCAGCGTTCCCGTCCTGCTTCCGTTGGCGGCAGCGTGAAATGTTCCTTGACGATGATGTGTTCCGTCGTAACGGGGGCGGGCGTTGCTGTCAGCGACATGGCCTGCAAAGCGTTGCAGGGTTTGTCGGTCAACACGGTGGTGCCGTTATTGTCCTTGCAGTGAAAGACCTCGTCCTGTGCGAGCGCTCCGTGCGCGGATAGCACCATTGCAGCCGCGCAAAGCGCACCGCCGATGGCTGTGCGTTGCATGGTTCACCTCCTTGGTGTAGGTGAAACCGATTCTGCGCGCTAGTTCGCCGGTGCTCTGTTCGTCACTTCACGTGCGCTTGTAGGCGCACATCCCATGCGGGAATGGCCTGGCGCCAGAATTCTTCGATACTGCCGGCTTTTAATTGCAGGCCAAGAAATCCTGCTGCCGGCAGGAGCGCTGTTGCCAGCAGGGACTCGACCGAAGCGCCATTGTCGAAGGCCTGTGCGCCGGTTTGCTTGGACAGTTTCTCGCCATCTTCATTGACCACGACAGGCACGTGCAGATAGCGCGGCTGCGGCAGATGAAGCAGCTGCTGCAGATAGATCTGGCGCGGCGTGGAGTCCAGCAAGTCGGCGCCGCGCACGATGTCGGTGATACCTTGTGCTGCGTCGTCCACGACAACGGCGAGCTGATAGGCCCAGAAGCCGTCAGCGCGRCGGATCACGAAGTCGCCTACTTCGGCGGTAATGTCCTGATTCACATGGCCGCACCAGCGGTCGTCGAAACCGATGACGCAATGCGGTTCCTGCGGCGTGCGCAGACGCAGCGCGCGCGGTGCGCGTCCGGGTGCGAGGCCGAGACGGCAGGTGCCGGGATAGACCAGGGCCGCGTTGCCGCTCTGGCCCAGGCGCAGTTGCGAATCGGCGATCTCCTTACGTGAGCAGCCGCAGGGATAGACCTTATCGGCCAGCTGCGCCAACGCGGCTTCGTACAAATGCTGGCGCTTGGTTTGCCACGTCACCTCCCCATCCCACTGCATGCCGCAGCGCTGCAGCGACGCGAGAATATGCTGATCGGCGCCAGCCACATTGCGGTCGCGATCCAGATCCTCAACCCGCACCAGCCATTGGCCGTTGTGCACCTTGGCGTCGAGGTAGCTGGCCATGGCAGCGACGAGGGAACCCTGATGTAATGGACCGGTAGGAGAGGGCGCGAAGCGGCCGATGTAAGGCTTGGGAGACGTCATGCGCGCAGTATACAATGCTCGCGCGGCGCTGCAGCCGCTCCTATCACCTCAATGGATTATCAAAACAGCATGCAGAAAATTATCCCGACTCTGATTGCCTCCGTCTTTGCCACGAGCATGGCGATGGCAGCCGCACCGAAGGCCGCGCCGCAAGCCGCGTCGCTGCCGCAAGTGCAGGAAGCGCCACTGCGCGGCCATCTCGCTTTCCTCGCCAGCGATCTGCTGGAAGGCCGTGGTACCGGCCAGCGCGGCGGCGACCTGACCGTTGCTTATCTCGAAAACCAGGCGCTGGCCGTGGGCCTGAAGCCCGCCAACGGCAGCAGCTATCGCCAGTTGGTGAAGATCGCCGGCGTGAAGACCGATCCTGCTGCGAGCACGCTGCGTCTGGAAGTGAACGGCGCCGCGCTGCCGATCAGCTTTGGCAAGGACTGGGTGTTTGCACCGGGCGATGCGCAAGCCGCGCACAGCTTCAATGACGACCTGGTGTTCGTCGGCTATGGCATCACTGCATCGGAAGAAGGCTGGAACGATTTCAAGGGCGTGGATGTGAAGAACAAGATCATCGTCGCGATGGTCAACGATCCGCAACCGACCGCAGAACAGCCGAACCGCTTCGGCGGCAAGGCGCTGACCTACTACGGCCGCTGGACTTACAAGTTCGAGGAGGCCAAGCGCCAGGGTGCGAAAGGTGTGCTGCTGATTCATACCACCGAGTCCGCATCGTATGGCTACAGTGTGGTGCAGAACAGCTGGGCGGGCGTGGAACGCTTCCAGCTGGCGCAAGGCACACCGGGCACCGAGCTGCAGGGCTGGATCACCAATGACACGGCGCAGGCCCTGTTCAAAGCGGCGGGCCAGGATCTGGACGCGCTGCGCAAAGCCGCCGAGAGCAAGGACTTCAAGCCAGTCGCGCTGAACGCGAAGCTGACCGGCGATATGAAGGCCGCTGTGCGTACCGTTGAACAGTACAACGTGGCAGGCGTGGTGCCCGGTACTGATCCGAAGCTGAAGTCCGAAGTCGTGATTTACAGCGCGCACTGGGACCACCTGGGCAAGCAGGGCGATGGCGCTGACAATATCTTCAACGGCGCCGTGGACAATGCGTCCGGCAGCGCCGCGCTGCTGGCGATGGCGCAAGCTGCCGTGAAGTCGCCTGCCAAGCGCTCGCAAATGTTCCTTTGGGTGGCAGCGGAAGAACAGGGCCTGCTGGGCAGCTCGGCGTATGCCGAAGCGCCGCTGTGGCCCGTGGATAAAACGGCTGCCAATCTGAACCTGGATAGCTTGAACTGGATTGGTGTGACCAGGGACATCGGCACGCAAGGCAGCGAGCGCACCGAGCTGGGTAAGATGGCCGAAGCGACCGCGAAGTCGATGCACATGGTGATTGCAGAGAACGAGCCTGATCTGGCTGGCGGCTACTTCCGCAGCGACCACTTCGCCTTCGCCAAAGCTGGCGTGCCGGCGTTCTCGATCGAGATGGGCCGCGATTATCTGGGCGATAAGGAAGCTGCCAAGGCCAAGCGCAAGGCGTACGAGAAGAGCTATCACCAGGTGACCGATGAATACGATCCGAAGTGGGATCTGGCGGGGATGACCCAGCAAGCCCAGTTCACCCTGAACCTGGGCCGCATGGTGGCCGATGCGCCGAAAATGCCGGAGTGGAAGGCGGGCGACGCGTTCGGCAAGGCGCGCGCGAAACCTTAAAGCAAACCCTGGTGGCAGGCACATCGTGCCTGCCACCAGCATCTGCCTTGGGTTCTGATCAGACCATCAAACGGCGCGACGCCCGGTTGCGCCGTTCTTCATTCTTCAGCGTCTCCACCATCGTCTGCTGCACGAACTCGATGTGATGA
>NZ_JBFRDW010000276.1:0-7435 GCF_052113985.1 Pseudoduganella sp. RAF53_2
ATCGTGAAGTGCTTCAGTTCAGGGTCGGACTGACCCGGTGGCATATCGTCGAAACTGTAATGGGCGGTCGAGAAGTCCGATGCACCAATGGTCAGCCGGGTGAATGACAGTCCCAGGCCAGCTTCGGTCCCGAACAAGTCCTTCAGCAGCGCATCGCGCTGCGCCGTCCCCAGGCGATGTTGAATCAGCCATGCCGAGGCATCGGTGATGGCAGCGCCAAAACCCTGCATCTCCTGATACTGGGTGGCAGGATCGACGTCGATGACAATGGCGGCCGGAGCGCCCTCGTCGAAGGTAACCGGCGCTTGCCGCGCCAGCAGCATGCGCTGGTCGCCCGTGGTGATCCAGGCCTGAGCAGGCATCGGCGCGCCGCCACTGCATGCGGCAATCAATGGAAGTGCGCTCAGCAGCCAGAGGCAAGGAATTTTCACTGTCATCGGCTCCCGTGCATTTGGTAACGTTTCCAATCGCAAGCGATTATGGGTCGAAATAAAAGAGCGTGTCAACAATTCCCTGGCTATGTGGGCTGGGCCGCCGGGCGCGTGCGGGCGCCGCGCCGTCGCAGCAATTCGCCAGATCGCGGATAATTGCGGGATGTCCAAGATCAAGACCCCTATTGGCTGCCCCTGTGGCGGCCCTTCGCTGGCTGCTTGCTGTGGGCCGTTTATCGAGGGTAAGGCGCTGCCGGAGACGGCGGAAAAGCTGATGCGCTCGCGCTATACCGCCTACACCTTGCAGAATGAGGACTACCTCAAGGCTACCTGGCACCCCAGCACCCGTCCGGCTGATCAAATAATTAACAAAAATGAAAAGCTCCAATGGCTGGGACTTGAGGTAAAATCTGCTTTACGTTTACGTCAACGTAAAGCAGAGGCTGCGGAAAATGAGGACTTCGTGGAGTTCGTCGCCCGCCTGCGCGTCGATGGCCGGGGGCAGCGGCTGCATGAGGTCAGCCGTTTCCTGCGCGAGCCTGGCGAAGGTGGTCTGCGCTGGTTTTACGTGGACGGTCAATTTCCAGAATAAGAGAGGGAGACCATGCCGCACATCGAAAGCAAACTCAATCCGCGCAGCGAAGACTTCAAAGCCAACGCCGCCGCGATGCAGGCCATCGTCGACGACCTGCGCGCCAAGGTGGCCAAGGCGGCTGAAGGCGGCGGCGAGGCGGCCAGCGCCAAGCACGTCGCCCGCGGCAAGCTGCTGCCGCGCGACCGCGTTCAGATGCTGCTCGATCCCGGCACGCCCTTCCTCGAATTCTCCCAGCTGGCCGCTTACGAAATGTATGACGGCGCGGCGCCATCGGCCGGCATCATCACCGGCATCGGCCGCGTATCCGGCCAGGAATGCGTGATCGTCTGTAACGACGCCACCGTCAAAGGCGGTACTTACTATCCAATGACCGTGAAGAAGCACCTGCGCGCGCAGGAAATCGCGGACCAGAACAACCTGCCCTGCATTTACCTGGTGGACTCCGGCGGCGCCAACCTGCCGAATCAGGATGACGTATTCCCGGACCGCGACCACTTCGGCCGCATCTTCTTCAACCAGGCCAATATGTCGGCCAAAGGCATCCCGCAGATCGCGGTGGTGATGGGCTCCTGCACGGCAGGCGGCGCTTATGTGCCGGCCATGTCCGACGAGTCGATCATCGTGAAAGAGCAGGGCACCATCTTCCTCGGCGGTCCTCCGCTGGTGAAGGCGGCGACCGGTGAAGTGGTGTCGGCGGAAGACCTGGGCGGTGGCGATGTGCACACGCGCCTGTCCGGCGTGGCCGATCACCTGGCGCAGGACGATATGCACGCGCTGTCCATGGCCCGCACCATCGTGTCCAACCTGAACCGCCAGAAGCCGCAACAGGGCGCGCTGCGCGAAGCGGCGGAGCCGAAGTATGCGCCGGAAGAACTGTATGGCGTGATCCCGGTCGATACCCGCAAGCCTTTCGATATCCGCGAAGTCATCGCGCGCATCGTGGACGGCAGCGAGTTCGATGAATTCAAGGCGCGCTATGGCACCACGCTGGTGTGCGGCTTCGCCCATATCTACGGCATGAAGGTCGGTATCATCGCCAACAACGGCATCCTGTTCTCCGAGTCGGCGCTGAAAGGCACGCACTTCATCGAACTGTGCTGCCAGCGCAAGATCCCACTGGTCTTCCTGCAGAACATTACCGGCTTCATGGTCGGCCGTAAATACGAAAACGAAGGCATCGCACGCAATGGCGCAAAGATGGTAACCGCTGTGGCGACGGCTTCCGTGCCGAAGTTCACCGTGATCATTGGCGGCTCCTTCGGCGCCGGCAACTACGGCATGTGCGGCCGCGCTTACTCGCCGCGCTTCCTGTGGATGTGGCCCAATGCGCGCATCTCCGTGATGGGTGGCGACCAGGCGGCATCCGTGCTCGCCACCGTGAAGCGCGACGGCATCGAAGGCAAGGGCGGCAGCTGGAGCGCTGAGGAAGAAGCCGCGTTCAAACAGCCGATCAAGGATCAATACGAGTACCAGGGCCACCCTTACTATGCGTCCGCCCGCCTCTGGGACGACGGCGTGATCGATCCCGCCGATACGCGCATGGTGCTGGGCCTGGGCTTGTCGGCCGCGCTGAACGCGCCGATCCCGGACACCAAATTCGGCGTGTTCCGCATGTAAGGAGATGAGCATGGAATATCAGACCCTTACTGTCGCTATCGAGAACAAGGTCGCCACCGTGACGCTGAACCGTCCGGATGTGCGCAATGCCTTCAACGAACATACGATCAACGAGCTGTCCGTCGCATTCCATGCGCTGGGCCGCAATGAAGATGTGCGCGCCATCGTGCTGGCCGCAAACGGTCCGGCCTTCTGCGCCGGGGCGGATCTGAACTGGATGAAGAAAATGGCCGGTTACTCTCACGAGGAGAACCAGGCCGACGCCATGCAGCTGGCGCAGATGCTGCGCACGATCTACCTCTGCACCAAGCCCGTCGTGGCCAGGGTGCAGGGCGATTGCTATGCGGGCGGAATGGGTCTGGTGGCGGCATGCGATATCGCAGTCGCTGTCCAGGAAGCCAATTTCTGCCTGAGCGAGGTGAAGCTGGGACTGATCCCGGCCACCATTTCCCCTTATGTCATCAAGGCGATGGGCGAGAATGCGGCACGCCGCTATTTCCTCACCGCCGAACGCTTTACCGCCCAGGAGGCGCATCGCATCGGATTCGTGCACGAAGTCGTCGCGGCCGATGCGCTGGATGCCAAGGTCGCCGAGCTGCTGAAGGCACTCGTGACCAATAGCCCGAATGCGGTCATGGAAGCCAAGGTGCTGGTGCGCGACGCCGCTCACAAGGCCGTGGACGACGCGCTGCTTGCCGACACGGCGCTGCGCATCGCCAATATCCGTGCTTCCGCCGAAGGCCGCGAGGGCGTCCAGTCCTTCCTGGAAAAGCGCAAGCCTGGGTGGCTTAGCTAAGAACGGCGGATCGATGATCCGCCCTACGTCAGCGTCACCGACAGCGCCGCGCTCGGCGGATTTTCGATGACGCCACGTAGGGCGGGTCATTGACCCGCCGAATAGGAGTAGTGTTGGATACAAATCAATCAAGCGACTGGGTCGCACGAAGCCTGCGCAGTGTATGGCACCCGTGCACCCAGATGCAGCACCACGAAACCGTGCCGCTGATCCCGGTCAGCCACGGCCGCGGCGTGTGGCTCTACGACCATGAAGGCAACCGCTACCTGGACGCGATCAGCTCCTGGTGGGTGAACCTGTTCGGCCACGCCAATCCGCGCATCAACGCAGCCCTGCGCGAACAACTGGACATGCTGGAACACGCCATGCTGGCGGGCTTCACGCACGAGCCGGTGATCCAGTTGTCCGAGCGCCTGTCCGCGCTCACGCAGCATCAGCTGGGCCACGCGTTCTACGCATCGGACGGCGCATCCGCCGTCGAAATCGCGCTGAAAATGAGCTTCCACGCCTGGCGCAACAGCGGCCATGGCGACAAGCAGGAATTCGTTTGCCTCAAAGGCAGCTACCACGGCGAGACGATCGGCGCGCTGGCCGTGACCGATGTCGCGCTGTTCAAGGACGCCTACGGCCCGCTGCTGCGCGCCGCGCAGACCGTGATGTCGCCGGATGCGCGTCAGGCTGCTGAAGGCGAAACGGCCGCCGACGTTGCACGCCGCGCCGCCGCAGATGTGGAGCGCGTGTTCACCGAACGCGCCGGCAAGATTGCCGCCGTCATCATCGAGCCGCTGGTGCAATGCGCTACCGGCATGGCGATGCACGATCCGCTTTACCTGAAGCTGGTGCGCGAGTTGTGCGACAAGCACGGCGTGCACCTGATCTTCGACGAAATCGCCGTCGGCTGCGGCCGCACCGGCACCTTCTTCGCCTGCGAGCAGGCGGACGTGTGGCCGGACTTCCTGACTCTGTCCAAGGGCATCAGCGGCGGCTACCTGCCGCTGTCCATCGTGCTGTCGCGCGAAGAGATTTATCAGGCTTTCTACAGCGCCGACGTGACGCGCGGCTTCCTGCATTCGCATTCCTATACCGGCAATCCGCTGGCCTGCCGTGCTGCATTGGCCACGCTGGACATCTTCCAGGAAGACCATGTGCTGGAAGCGAACCAGGCCCGCTCGCGCAAGCTGACCGAAGCCCTGGCGCCGCTGGCGAATCACGAACGCACGAAGAACTTCCGCAACCGCGGCATGATCTGGGCCTTCGACGCCATCGACGCTGGACCGGACTTTTCGCGCCGCTTCTTCACCGAAGCCACGCGCAATGAGCTGCTGCTGCGCCCCATCGGTTCCACCGTTTATCTGATGCCGCCTTACATCCTCAGCGACGAGGAAATCAGCGGGCTCGCAGAACGCACGCAAGCCGTGTTTGAAAAGGTGATCGCGTGATGGAACTGCTGGACAAACTCGAATCTCACCTGCAGCTGCTGCAGGACAAGCATCAGATCCGCAAGCGCCGTTCAGTCGAAACGCCGTGCGCGCCGCGCCTGACCGTCGATGGCCGCGACATGCTGGCCTTCTGCAGCAACGACTACCTCGGTCTCGCTGCGCACCCGCGCGTGACGGCGGCCCTGCGCGAAGGCGTGGAGCTGTACGGCGCCGGCAGTGGCGCTTCGCACCTGATCAGTGGCCACAGCCGCGCACACGCCGATCTGGAAGAACGCCTGGCGGAATTCGTCTCGCCGCACCTGGCCGATGCGCGCGCGCTGTACTTCTGCACCGGCTATATGGCCAATCTCGGCGTCATCACCGGCCTGGCGGTGGGCGACAAGAACACGGAGGTTTTCAGCGAATCGCTCAACCACGCTTCGCTGATCGATGGCGGCCGCCTGTCGCGCACCACGCTGAAGGTCTATCCGCACGCCGACGTGGCGGCGCTGGACACCATGCTGGCCGAAAGCACCGCTTCCAACAAGATCGTGGTGACGGACAGCCTGTTCAGCATGGACGGCGACCTGGCACCACTGCCGCAACTGTTGGCACTCTGCGAACGGCACAAGGCCTGGCTGATCGTCGACGATGCCCACGGCTTCGGCGCGCTCGGCGCCAATGGCCGCGGCGCACTGGAACACTTCAACCTGAAGTCGCCTTACCTCGTCTATGTCGGCACGCTCGGCAAGGCCGCGGGTGTCGGCGGCGCTTTCGTAGCGGCGCACAAGACCGTGATCGAAACCCTGATCCAGCGCGCCCGCCCCTACATTTTCACCACGGCCGCGCCGCCCGCACTGGCGCACGCCTTGCTGGCAAGCCTTGATATCATTGCGGGTTCGGAGGGCCGCGAACGCCGCGCCCATCTGAATGCCCTGATCGCTCAGCTGGACGACGGACTGCGCCTGGAAAAATGGCAGCGCATTCCGTCCATCACGGCGGTGCAAGCCATCGTGATCGGCGAGAACGATGCCGCCATGCGCGCTTCGGCTGCTTTGTGGGAGCAGGGCATCTGGGTTGGCGGCATTCGTCCGCCGACGGTGCCGGTTGGGACGGCGCGCCTGCGCGTCACCCTGTCCGCAGCGCATACGGCGCAGGACGTGGCCCAGCTGGTGGAAGCACTAAATGCATTAGAAAGGAGGTCCTGAGATGGCGTTGGAAGATCCTGTCATCGCTCCTGAAGCCGCGGCGGCTGCCGACGGCGTACCGCCGCGTTTCGCCTGCTTCGTTGCAGGCACCGATACCGAAATCGGCAAGACCCTGACTTCGTCCGCCATGCTGTATGCGCTGAGCCGTAGCGGCGTGCGCACCTGCGGCATGAAGCCTGTTGCGGCGGGCGCCGTGATGAAGAATGGCCGTCTGCATAATGACGATGCGGACCAGCTGGCGGAGGCGGGCAATGTCTCGCTGCCGCAGGAACTGACCACACCGTTCATGCTGCGCGAGCCGGCGGCACCGCACATCGCTGCCGAGCTGGAAGGCCGCAAGATCGACCCGGTGCCGATTCTGGCCGCCTATCTGGAAATCGCCGCACTCACCGACGCCACTGTGGTGGAAGGCGTGGGCGGCTTCCGCGTGCCGCTGACTGACGAATACGACACGGCCGACATGGCCCAGCAGCTCGCACTGCCCGTGGTGCTGGTGGTGGGCATGCGCCTCGGCTGCATCAACCACGCGCTGCTGACCGTGGAAGCCATCCTGGCGCGCGGTTTGAAGCTGGTGGGCTGGGTGGCCAACACGCTGGACCTGGAATTTAATTTCGCGGACGAGAATATCGCCGCACTCGAAGCGCGCATTCCAGCGCCGCTGCTGGGGCGCGTACCGCGCCTGGCCAAAGCGACTGCTTCCGCCGCTGCCGAATATCTGGACTTTACGAGCCTGCCCAACTGGCCGGTTCGCCGTAAATAAGAGAGGAAACACGATGTCCCTGCAAGAACCAAAGACCGTCGAACTGCACCGTCCAACCGCGCCGATCAAACTGGCGCAAGACGCGACCTGGCCACTGGCTGAGGTAATGGCGCTCTACGAACTGCCCTTCCACGAGCTGATGTTCCGCGCCCAGGAAGTGCACCGCGCCTACTGGCCGGACAGCGACGTTGAACTGGCAACCCTGCTCTCCATCAAGACCGGCGGCTGCGAAGAAGACTGCGGCTACTGCCCGCAAGCCGCGCGCTACGACACCGGCGTGGAAGCCAAGAAGATCCTGGACCTGGACACCGTCCTCGACGCCGCCAGGCAAGCCAAGGACAACGGCGCGACCCGTTTCTGCATGGGCGCTGCATGGCGCAGCCCGAAAGACCGCGACATGGAAAAGGTCGAGACCATGGTGCGCGAAGTGAAGGCACTGGGTCTGGAAACCTGCGCCACCCTGGGCATGCTGGAAGCCGAGCAGGCGCAGCGCCTGAAGGATGCGGGCCTGGACTACTACAACCACAATCTGGACACCGCGCCAGAGTTCTACGACAACATCATCTCCACCCGCGAGTATCAGGACCGCCTGGACACGCTGGGCCACGTG
>NZ_JBFRDW010000277.1:0-7433 GCF_052113985.1 Pseudoduganella sp. RAF53_2
GCGGTTGCGCCCCTGCTGTTTGGCTGCGTACATGGCCTGGTCGGCGTTTTTGATGAGGGTTTCGGCGTCCTGGGCATCTTCCGGGTAAAGCGTAATGCCGATGCTGGCCGAAATTTCCGCCACTTCCTGGCCGAGGCGGAAGGGCGTGGACATATTGGTCAGAATATCCTGCACGATGCGCACGGCATCCGCGCTTTCCTTCATTTCGCTCAGGATGACGGTGAACTCGTCGCCACCCAGGCGGGCCACCGTATCGGTATTGCGCACGCTTTGCAGCAGGCGTTCTGCCACTTGTTTGAGCAGAATGTCGCCGTAGTCATGGCCGAGCTTGTCGTTGACGGCCTTGAAGCCGTCCAGATCGATGAACACCAGGGCCATGGGCAGGAAATCGCGGCTGGCTTTCTTCATTTCCTGGCGCAGACGGTCGTTGAACATGCGCCGGTTGGGCAGGCCAGTCAGAGCGTCGAAGTTGGCTTGCTTCCAGATCGCTTCCTCGGTTGCTTTCTTCTTCGTGATATCGGAGAACAGGGCGACGTGGCGTAGGGCTTTTCCGTCCTTATCGTAGACGGTGTTGAAGCGCAAAGCGACCAGGTAGTGATCGCCGTTCTTGTGCTGGTGCCAGATTTCACCTTCCCAGTGGCCGGTGTCGCTGATGGTCTGGCGCATGCGGCTGTAGAAATTGATGTCCTGGCCGCCGGAAGTCAGTTCGTAGGCCTGGTGGCCGATGACTTCTTCTTTGGCATAGCCGCTGATGTGGGAAAAAGCGGGATTAACCGACAGGATTTTGCCTTCAGCGTCGGTCACCATCATGCCTTCGCTGCTGTTTTGGTACATCAGGGCTGCCAATTGCATGGATTCTTCGGATTTTTTGCGCTCGGAGATGTCCTCCGCCATGACGAAAATTCCGACGACGCAGCCGCTTTCGTCTTTGTCGGGCACATAGGTGATGCCGTCACAGCATTCGACGCCATCGCGGACCGTTTTTCGTTCGAAATAGACCGATTCGCCACCGAATGCGCGATGCAAAAACGGCTGGGTCCGGACATACAGTTCGGTGCCGAGCACTTCAGCGACGGTTTTGCCGGGATCGGCAGGATACGGCAGGCCGAATATCTCGGTGAATTTGCGGTTGATGAAGGTGTAGTTTTCGAAGCGGTCGACGTAGGCGATGACGATGGGCAGGTTGTCGGCGATTAGCCGCAGGCGTTGTTCGCTCTGAGTCAGCTTTTCTTCGGTCGCAACCGTATCCACGTAGAGCGAGCGGTAGCGGTTTTCACGCTCTTCGAGTGCCGCAAACGCCCGTAGCGCCACCAGCGTTCCAGCGGCCATCAGGAGCAGGAACAGGATCAGGCCAATGCTGGCGATGGTGTAGTGGCGACGGGAAAGCAGGGCAACGCCCACATCCGAGCTGCCGGCGTTCACGACGAGCGGCAAATTCGGCAATTTTCGGTAACTGAACATGCGCGATCGGTTGTCCACCATGCTGGTCGCCTGGAATGTGCCGCTGTCGTCCTGCATGATGCGGTGGTAAATCGGCCATTTGCTGACGTCGCTGTTGAAGGTGCGTTCGAATTCGGGGGCGCGAGCGATGACGCGGCCATTTGTATGCATCAGGGTGATCGCAACATCGCTGCTGAGGCGGGCGTTTTCGAAGACCTCGGCGTAACGGGCCGCGTCCAAAGGCGCGACCAGAACTCCCAGGAATTCGCCATTCGCGTCTTCAACGCGTCGGCTGATGAAAAAAACGCGGCTTTTCGTGATTTTCCCGATGGCGGGACCACCAACAAAGAGTCCTGCACCAGGTTTCAGATGAGCCTGGAAGTAGTCGCGATCGGAATAATCCGTGCCGATGACAGCGGATTCGTCTGAGGAAGCGAAACCTTTTCCGCTGCTGTCGAGGAAGGCGAGCCAGAAATTGCCGTGAAAATTCGTTCTTCCAGCAGAAAGTAGCGCAGAAATGGCATCCGGCGTCCGATGCGGCATGGACTTAATTGCGTTTGCAAAACCAAGCAGGGAAACGTCAGCCAGCTGCAAGGAATACAGCACATGCTGAGACATCGCTTGCGCGTAATGCTGGGTCTGCAGCTTGATCGATTGTTCGCGTTCGTTGGCAGAGTAGTTCAGCTGCCAGGCGACGATGGCAATGGCCAGAGCAGCCAGAGCAAACATTGTGGCCAAGAGCCGTCGACGGAAGCGCAGATAGGCTTCCGAAGCAACCTGTTTCGGCTGTTGGTTTGGATATAACAAGGATTCCCCAGCTCGCTTGCATGGATGAACTTGCTGTTTTCAGTATAGCCACACAACGGCTGAGCGTTTTCGTTTACTTTAGATTAGTGTGTATACAAAATAGTAGTGGTTGTTAACAACCCCCACTTTCTGTGGATAAGTAGGGTTGGCAGTGAAAAATCAAATGTTTACGCGATGCATAAGCAGGCGCGTAAACCTTGTATGGACAAAGAACTGTTTTGGGACAATTTTTGCGTTCTCAACAGGGACTTTGTTTACTCACAAACCGTACCTGTGGATATTCATACGGTTATCCACAGCTGAGAGGGGCAAAAAATGGCTTTATTGGACCTTTTTCCTCATCCGATCATCCAGGGGCCGATGGCGGGCGGCTCAAATACGCCTGCCCAGGTGGCAGCCGTGTCGAACGCAGGGGCGTTGGGCTCGCTCGCCGCGTCGATGCTGACGCTGGATGCGATCCGCAATCAGGTGGCGGAGATTCGAAGGCTGACCAACAAGCCGTTCATGCTGAATTTCTTTGTGCAGCAGGTCCCCTCGCCGACCGAACAGGACGTAGAACGTGGGATTGGCTATCTGCGGCCGATCTGGGCATCGCTGGGCTGGTCGGAATTGCCGCGGCCGGCCAAATGGTGCGAAGACTTCAACGCCCAATTCGAGCTGTTGCTGGAGCTGAAACCGGCGGTGGCGAGCTTTACTTTCGATATTCTCAAGGCCGAGCAAGTCCAGCGCCTGCATGACGCGGGCATTTTTGTCATTGGTACGACGACTACGGCGGATGAAGCGCTGGCCTGGCAAGCCGCTGGCGCCGACGCTGTGGTGGCTTCCGGCGTGGAGTCGGGCGGTCATCGCGGCACCTTCATAGGCGATCAGACGGCGGCCACCTTGGGTGCGGTTGAGCTGCTGAAGGCCACGGTAGCGGCGGTGAACATTCCCGTCATTTCGGCCGGCAACGTCATGACCGGCGCGGATATCAAGGCGCGGCTGGCGCTGGGTGCCTCGGCGGTGCAGATGGGAACGGCTTTCCTGGTGGCGGACGAGTCGGGCATTCATCCGGCCTACAAGGCACGGCTGCTGAACCCGGGCAATACGCCGACCCGGCTGACCCGGTCATTTTCAGGCCGCTATGCACGCGGTCTGGAAAACCGCTTCATGAAGACGATGGCCGAGGTGGAAACTCAGGTGCCCGCCTACCCGGTTCAGAATGCGCTGACCGGCAGCATTCGCGCCGAAGCAGGGAAGCGGGGCGATACGGAATTGATGTCGCTCTGGTGCGGCACAGGCGTGGCGCGTGCACGGGCGATGGCGGCCGGGAAACTGGTGGAAACGCTGGTCGCAGAGATGCAGCAGGCTTAAGAGGAGAGATTTTGGAATCAGCAGGCCAGTACGACTACATCATCATCGGCGCGGGCACTGCAGGTTGCGTGCTCGCCAACCGGCTCACGCAAAACGCCAAAGTAGAAGTCCTGCTGATCGAGGCGGGCGGTAAAGACGATTACGTCTGGATTCACATTCCCGTCGGCTATCTCCACTGCATCGACAACCCGCGCACCGACTGGCTGTTCCGCACCGAGCCGGATGCCGGCCTGGGTGGCCGCAGCCTGATTTATCCACGCGGGAAAGTCCTGGGCGGAAGCTCATCCATCAACGGCATGATTTACATGCGCGGCCAGTCGCGCGATTATGATTTGTGGGCTGAACTGGCGGGCGATCCGAGCTGGCGCTGGTCGGAAGTCTTACCCCTGTTCAGAAAGAGCGAAGATCATCACGGCGGCGCCAGCGACTTTCACGGTGCCGGCGGCGAATGGCGTGTGGAAAAGCAGCGCCTGTCCTGGCCGATTCTGGATGCCTTCCGCGAGGCCGCAGCCGAAACGGGCATTCCGAAGGTCGAAGATTTCAATTGTGGGGATAACTTCGGCTGCTCTTACTTCGAAGTGAACCAGAAGCGCGGTATCCGCTGGAATACGGCGAAAGGCTTTCTGCGCGCAGCCAGCCAGCGCCCTAACCTGACCCTGATGACCGGCTGCCATGTGGAAAAGCTGATCATCGAAAARGGCGAGGGCGGTGCTGTCTGCAAGGGCGTGATTTTCACGGGCGACGGCCGGCAATGGACCGCCGAAGCCAGGCGCGAAACGCTGCTGGCGGCCGGTGCTATTGGCACGCCGCAGATCCTGCAGCTGTCAGGCATTGGCGCCGCAGAGGACCTGCACAAGGCCGGCGTCCAACCGCTGGTCAATCGGCCAGGCGTCGGCGCCAATTTGCAGGACCACCTTCAGCTGCGCATGGTCTTCAAAATTCAGGGCGCTAAGACTTTGAACATCCTGGCCAGCAACTGGTTCGGCAAGATGCGCATCGGGCTTGAGTATGCGTTGTTCCAGAGCGGGCCGATGTCGATGGCGCCATCGCAGCTGGGGGCTTTTGCGAAGTCGCATGCCAGCGAGGCGACGCCCAATTTGCAGTACCACGTGCAGCCCTTGTCGCTGGAACGCTTCGGCGAGCCGCTGCATAGCTTCCCCGCATTCACCGCGAGCGTGTGCAATCTGCGCCCTACTTCGCGTGGCCACGTGCGGATCGCTTCGGCCGATTCCTATGCGCCGCCTAAGATCACGCCGATGTATCTCAGCACGCCGGAAGACCGGCAGGTCGCTGCCGCCGCTTTAAATCTGACCCGTAAAATCGCCGCAGCGCCCGCGTTGGCGAAATATAGGCCGGAGGAATATAAGCCTGGAATTCACTTTCGGACGGATGAGGAATTGGCAGAAGCCGCCGGCGCGATCGGCACCACGATTTTTCACCCGGTGGGTACCTGCAAAATGGGCAAAAGCGACGATCCGCTGGCCGTTGTGGACAGCAAATTGCGGGTGATCGGCGTCGCCGGTTTGCGCGTGGTCGATGCCTCTGTCATGCCGACCATCACCTCGGGCAATACGAATTCTCCCGTCATCATGATCGCGGAAAAAGCCGCACTCGATATCGTTTCGTCTGCGTAGTTTTACTGTATTGCGTGAGCTTTAATAGTGTGTATTATCTAAGAAAAAATTTAGCAGGTTGTAAAGAATAACCGGGAGACATGGATGTCAAACTTCATCTTGGAAACAAGGAATTTGACCAAAGAGTTCAAGGGATTCACGGCCGTTAATGATGTGAATTTGAAGGTTCAACGCGGCCATATTCACGCCCTGATCGGCCCTAACGGCGCCGGTAAAACAACCTGCTTTAATCTGCTCACCAAATTTCTGGTGCCGACCTCGGGCCAGATTCTTTTCAACGGCAAGGACATCACGTCCGCCAAGCCGGCGCAAATCGCCCGCATGGGCGTGATCCGCTCGTTTCAGATTTCGGCAGTCTTCCCGCACTTGACGGTGTTGCAGAACGTGCGCATCGGCTTGCAGCGCCAGCTCGGCACGACCTTCCATTTCTGGAAAAGCGAAAGCAGCTTGAATCAGCTGAACGAGCGCGCCATGCAGCTCCTGGCTGAAGTCGATCTGACCAGCTTTGCCGACACCGTCACTGTCGATATGCCCTACGGCCGTAAGCGCGCTTTGGAAATCGCCACCACGCTGGCCATGGAACCTGAGTTGATGCTGCTGGACGAACCGACCCAGGGCATGGGCCACGAAGATGTGCACCGCGTGACTGAGCTGATCAAGAAGGTATCGCAAGGCCGCACCATCCTGATGGTTGAACACAATATGAATGTGGTGTCCGGCATCTGCGACCGCATCTCGGTGCTACAGCGTGGCGCCATGCTGGCCGAAGGCACCTACGCCGAAGTCTCGAAAAACCCGCAGGTGATGGAGGCTTATATGGGCACCGAAGCGACCGAACTGGTGGGGGCGCACTGATGGCGGCCGCACTGGAAATCAACAAGCTGCAAGCCTGGTACGGCGAGTCCCACATTCTGCATGACGTGAACATCTCGGTGAATCCGGGCGAAGTGGTGACCCTGCTGGGCCGCAATGGCGCCGGCCGTACCACCACCCTGCGCGCCATCATGGGGCTGACGGGCGCGCGCAAGGGCTCCATCAAAATCAATGGAAAAGAAGCGATCGGTTTGCCGACGCACAAAGTGGCCCACCTCGGCGTGGGCTACTGTCCCGAGGAACGCGGCATCTTTTCTTCGCTGTCCACGGAAGAAAACCTGATGCTGCCGCCGGCGCTGAAGACGGACGGGAAGGGCATGCCGGTGGAGGAAATCTACGAGATGTTCCCCAACCTGAAGGAACGCCGCAATAGCCAGGGCACGCGGCTTTCCGGCGGCGAGCAGCAGATGCTGGCCGTGGCGCGCATTCTGCGAACGGGCGCGCGCCTGCTGCTGCTGGACGAGATCTCGGAAGGACTGGCGCCCGTCATCGTGCAGGGACTGGCGCGCATGATCACCACGCTGAAATCGAAGGGCTACACCGTCGTGATGGTGGAACAGAATTTCCGGTTTGCCGCGCCGCTGGCGGACCGGTTTTACGTGATGGAGCACGGTCAGATTGTGGAGACTTTTGCTGCATCGGAATTGAGCGCCAAGATGCCGGTCCTGAACCAGCTGTTGGGCGTTTGAATGGGCATCTAAATCGAAAAACCACCCAGACGGAGACAATATGAAACGCACAGCTATCGCCACTACTGCCGCCGCCATTTGCGCTATGGGCTTCTCCTTTGCGGCACAGGCGCAGATTTCCGGCGACACCATCAAGATCGGCTTCATCACCGATATGTCCGGCCTGTATTCCGATATCGACGGCCAGGGCGGCGCGGAAGCGATCAGGATGGCGATTGCCGATGCGGGCGGCAACATCAACGGCAAGAAAATCGAATTCATCCAGGCCGACCACCAGAACAAGGCCGATATTGCCGCCTCCAAGGCGCGCGAATGGTTCGACCAGCAGGGCGTCGACATGCTGATCGGCGGCACCAACTCCGGCGCCAATCTGGCGATGGCCAAAGTGGCTGCCGAAAAGAAGAAAGTGTTCATCTCCATCGGCGCCGGCTCGTCGCGCCTGACCAATGAGGAATGCACGCCCTACACCGTGCACTATGCCTACGACACCGTGGCGCTGGCGCGCGGTACCGGCGGCGCGATCGTGAAGCAGGGTGGCAAGAGCTGGTATTTCATGACCGCCGACTACGCCTTCGGCCAGTCGCTGGAAAAAGATACCGCTGAAGTGGTCACCAAGAACGGCGGCAAGGTACTGGGC
>NZ_JBFRDW010000278.1:0-7429 GCF_052113985.1 Pseudoduganella sp. RAF53_2
CGACGTCTTCGAGCGCGGCATCGCTGCACTGTACAAATCCGGCGCCGTAGACAAGATTTTCGACCGCTACCGCCGTGAATACGGCACCACCCGCGAGTTCTTCCGTCCTCTCGACTGCCAATTTCTAGCGGCCAAACCGCGCGGCTGCGCAGGGGACACTGGCAAGCCAAGTTGAATTGGGTATAATGCTGCCTCCAAGGAAGCGTGGCCGAGTGGTTGAAGGCAGCAGTCTTGAAAACTGCCGACGGTTAATCCCGTTCGTGAGTTCGAATCTCACCGCTTCCGCCAGAACAGCGCCTGCGCGCCGCTTACACCATTTGTCGGGCCGGCATATTGAGAAATCTCAATAAATCCCTCCGACTGTCCGAATGTCGGATCTGACCCCGAATTTAATTCAGGGTCATGTAAATGCCACCGATGGTCCAGGCCATCATTAGAGAAATCAGCCACAGCCGGCCCCAGTATTGATAGTGAATATCGCTGGGATCGCCGCGCCGGTATCGCACCTTCACCATGTCGCCGACGTAGTGCATGAACTGATCGGAAATTTCGCTGGAGTCGTATTCTTCGGGTCCTACCGCGTAGCGAAGGGTCAGGTAAATTGTCCGGTTGGCGTAGCCGTCCAGGTCGGGACGTTCGACGATGCGTACCTTGATGACTTTTGCGTGAACGGTGTCGCTGACAAAATAGAAGAAGCTGGCCTTCAGCAGCAGATAGATAATCAACGCCAACCAGGCTAGTAGAGCGGCGAGAGCGCAGTAGAGTAACTTTTTGTGGTTGCTCATGTGTACTGATTGTACCTGCTTAGTGCCCTCCTTGATGCAAGTTGTTGCACTGTGACAATCGGAGAGACTGTTCGCTTATCGGCGCGATCATAATGGGTCACCTTTCAGTTTTATTTGAGCCCGCGATTCGCGGGCTTTTTCTTTTTTGATAGTATGCGGTCGCATGAGAGCTCATCTGACCTTGTGCGTCACCCTTGCGATATGCCAGCCTGCCTTGGCGGGCGAGCAGTTCCGTGTTCAATCCGCGCCGGGCATTACGCTGGCGGTGTCCGAAGTTGGGCAGCATCATGGACGGCGGCCGATCTTGCTGGTGCATGGCGCGCGCGTGGGCGCGATCGGGTCGTTTGATTTGCCGGTGACGGGTGGCTCGCTGGCGGCGGATCTGGCTGCGCGGGGCTTCGATGTTTATCTGCTGGATGTGCGTGGATATGGCGCGTCCAGCAGGCCGGCTGCGATGGATGCGCCGCCGGAGGGCAAGGCTGCGCTGGTGCGGTCCAATGAGGCGGTTGAGGATGTCGATGCGGCGGTGGACTTTGTTCGTCAGCGCAGCGGCGGTGCGAAGGTGGCCTTGTTTGGATGGGCGACGGGCGGGCAATGGGCGGGGCATTATGCGAGCCTGCATTCCGCAAAGCTCAGCGCGCTCATCGTGCTGAATAGCCTGTATCGCGGCAGCAGTCCACACGCGATGATCGGACCTGGCTCAAGCCTTGACGATAAGGCGCATCCTGGGCGCTTTGATACAGCGGCCTGCGGCGCTTATCGCTTTAATGACGGCGCGTCGGTACTGCGTCCATGGGATGCAACGCTCGGCGATGCGAAGAATACCGCGCGCGACCCGAAAGTCGCGGCAGCTTATGTGGAGGCGGCGTTGTCGAGTGATCCGGGCAGCAGCTCGCGCGAGCCACGCAGCTTCCGGTCGCCATGCGGCGCGATGGAAGACAGCTTTTATTTGGCGAGCGGCAGGCAGCTTTGGGACGCGTCGCTGATTACTGCGCCTGTCCTGGCAATCGCCGGCGAGAAGGATTTCTGGTCACGTCCGGAAGACATGCGCAATCTCGAAGCGGACCTTGTGCATGCTGCCTCCGTGCGCATGGTGCGCATTCCCGGCGCAACGCACTTCCTCCACCTGGAGCGCCCGGAGCGAGGCCGCGCGCAATTGATTGAAGAGGTGGACGCGTTTGTGTCCAAGGCAAAATAGATGGCCGAAATTACGAATCAGCTTCCTTCGACTTCTTTACTGGGTTTGCTGCGCGGCGCATTACGGGCGCGCAGTGGGCAGGCCGATGAGGCGGCAATGAGCGCCAGTTATCGCGTCGCGAGCGTTGATGCGGCACAGATGCGGGCGTGTCGGGAGTTGCTGGGATTGTCTGACGAACGTACGCCGGTCGCTTTCCATTATTTGATTGCGCAGCGTGCTCATCTGGCGGCGATGGTGGGGCGGACGTTTCCGTTCAAGCTGGCGGGGATGATCCATGTCGAGAACAGGATCGTCGAGCTCGCGCCGTTGGACATGGACTTAGAGATTGTCGTTCACAATACCTTGCGCATTGAACCGCCGACGCCGGCTGGTGCGCGGTTTTGTGTGTTCGATACGCTGGCCGAGCAGCGCGGGGTGCCGGTGTTTCGTTGCGAGAGCCGCTATCTGGCGGTACGTGGAGAGAAGCGCGGCAGCGCCAAGGCCGCGACGGTGGCGCAGGCCCATGCGGAAGTCGGGCGCTGGGAGCTCAGCGCAGATGCCGGCCGCAGGTATGCGCGTGTGTCGGGCGACTGGAACCCGATTCATTTGTGGGCATGGTCGGCGCGCTTGTTCGGACTGGAGCGGCCGATCATTCATGGCATGCAGACCATCGGCAAGGCTTGCGCGCTGCTGGAGGCTGCGGCGGGCCAGCGCGTGAGGTCGATCTCGGCCCGATTTCTGGCGCCAATTGCGCTGGGTAGCGAGGTCAGGCTGGAGGCGGATTGGCGCGAGGCCCGGTTCTACATCCACGCAGGCGATAGGCTGGCCGTCGAGGGCACGTTCGAAATTGACACTCAAGCAAGGATTGATGTGCTGTAGAATTGGCCGATGCAATTCCAGGAGAACAGGGAATGAAGCCAATTCTGTTTGCGCTGCCGGGCAATGAGCGGCTGGCGCAGCGCCTTGCGCAGGAGCTCGATTGGGAGCTGGGCAGTGCAACCATCCGCCGCTTTCCGGACGGGGAATCGTATGTGCGCCTGCTGTCCGAAGTCCAGGGCCGTGAAGTGATCTTCGCCGGCAGCCTGGACCGTCCCGACGAGAAGTTCATGACTCTCTACATCGCGGCCAGCCTGGCGCGCGAACAGGGCGCCAGGCGCATCGGCCTGGTGGCGCCGTATCTAGCGTACATGCGCCAGGATTCGGCCTTCAACAAAGGCGAGGGACAGACTTCCGTCCAGTTCGGCAAGCTGCTGTCCTCCTTTATCGACTGGATCGTTACCGTCGATCCCCACTTGCACCGCCACCACGATCTGGCCGAGTGCTACAGCATTCCAACCAGGATCGTGCGTGCTGCGCCCGCGATTGCCGACTGGCTGAAGCAAAATATCCAGCGTCCGCTGATCATCGGTCCGGATGCGGAAAGCGAACAGTGGGCGGGCGAGGTGGCCAGACTTGCGGGCGCCCCCTGCATAGTGCTGGAAAAGATCCGGCGCGGCGACCGCGACGTGTCGGTCTCGGTGCCGGACACGGACAAGTGGCGCGACCACACGCCCGTGCTTGTTGACGATATCGCATCGACCGCCCGCACCATGATGAGCGCCGCAAGCCATATCCTGAACGCCGGCCTGGCAAAACCGGTGTGCATCGCGGTGCATGCAGTCTTTGCGGACAATGCGCATGCCGAGTTGCGCGATATGGGCGTGGGCGAAATCGTCAGCTGCAACACGATTACCCATGCGAGCAACCGGATCGACCTGCTGCCCGCCCTTGCCCCTGTCGTAGCGGCGATGATAAATTAAGGCGATGCTGAACTGGATTAGATATCACTACCGCCGTTTGCGTCTTCCCTCAGCGTTCCGCTCCTGGGAAAGCGCACGCCGTGCCGAGTACGAGGCTTATGGCGAACAGAAGTTTTCCACCACGCGGCTGGAAGCGAAGCTGTTGGCCGCCACCAAGGCGCTGGAAGAGAAGGCCCATCGCCGCTTTGGCATCTTGATGAGCAAGGCGCAGCTGGAGGAAATGTCCCTGGAAAAGCAGGCTGCGGCGTTCCGCGCCCAGCTGGATAGCTTTGATCGGCCGTTCAAGGAAGAGTTCCTGACGCTGGAAGCTGAGATGAGCCTGTTGTCCGAGCGCCGCCGCCAAGCTTACGCTGCCAAGAACGCCGCGGAGATCGAGCAGGTCAATGGTGAAATCGCGCAGCTGCAGCGCCGCATCAACGCCGTCCGCTCGGATATGGCCGTGCTGGCCGATCTGCGCAAGCAGGGCATCACGCCCGAAAAACTGCGCCGCAACCTGAAGCGCTGCGAAATGCGCACCCTGGAGCTGGAAGATGAACAGGCGCGGCTGAAACGGGAACGCGCCGAGTTCACGCATTTTTCACCCGACGCGGACGAGATCAAGGCGATCGAGCAGGAAATCGCCCTGATGCAGCGCAAGCATCGCGACTACCTGAGCGCGTTCGACGCACCCGCCGAACGCCGCCGCCGCGAGCGCGAGCATGAGGAAGCCTGGCTGAACGGCACGCTCTAAGCTGCGCTGATTGCACATCTTTTAATCTGCATCAAGTGTAACGAGCGGCCCCATGCGTCCTCGCTGCCTATACTTGGAATGTCGCAGACTTCCGGGGGGAGGGCAAATCATGCGCAACGATCCTTTGATCGCCAGCATTGGCGGACTGCTGCAGAAATTCAAACGCTTCGAGACACGCATGCGGCAGCTTGGTCTGCCGCTTTTTCTTGCGCAGTTGCCGACCTGGGTCTTATGCCTCAACTACTGCATGATGATGGAGGGGAAGACGGCCCGCATTACACGCATCTCGCGCCGCATTCAACGCTGGCTGGGCTCGGTGCGCGAGTTGTCCAATCATGAGAAGGCACGCACGGAGCTGATCGACATCGACCGCGGCATGCGGGACGATATCGAAGCGACCAAGCGCACCTTGCTGCAATTGCGCGAGCTGTGCGTGAACATCGGTACGCTGTTTGGCAACATCGGCTTTACCTCGAAGATCCTGGACCGCACTCAGCGGGCTTTCTTGAAGGTGGTTGATCTGTCCTGCGAAACGGCGACCACGCTGCAGGGCGCGCTGGAGGCGCATGACGATCGCGCCTTGTCGATTCTGCGCCAGCAGCAGGCGGTGCAGCTGGCGGCAGAAGCCAGCGCGGCCGCTCATGCGGCGCGCGCTGTGGAAGCGCTTTAGAAGCCTTCCAGTACGATCTTGCCGCGCGCGGTATTGCTTTCGATGAGGGCATGCGCGCGTTTCAGGTTTTCGGCATTGATCTTGCCGAAGCGTTCACCTACCGTGGTCTTCAGCACGCCGCTGTCCACCAGCTGGGACACGTCATTCAGCAGCGCGTACTGCTTTTGCATATCGTCGGTCTGGAACATGGAGCGGGTGAACATCAGTTCCCAGTGCAGGGAAATGCTCTTGCGCTTCAGCAGACGCACGTCGATGTGTTCGATATCGTCGATCAGGGCCAGCTTGCCTTGCGGCGCGATCAGCTCGACCAGCGCGGTGAAGTGCTTGTCGGTCTGATTCAAGCTGGCCACATAATCGACAGGCGGCAATCCCGCGCGCTTCAGTTCCTCATTCAGCGGCTTGGTATGGTCGAGTACGTGATGCGCACCCAAAGTCTTCACCCACTCCACGGTTTCGGGACGCGATGCGGTAGCGATCACGGTCAGGCCCGTCAACTGGCGTGCCAGCTGGACCAGGATGGAGCCCACGCCACCCGCTGCGCCGGTGACCAGGATCGATTTGCCGCTCACGCCTTTGTCGCGCGAGACTTCCAGGCGGTCGAACAGCATTTCCCAGGCCGTGATGGCGGTCAGGGGCAGGGCGGCAGCATCAACGAAGGACRGATTGCGCGGCTTGTGGCCCACGATGCGCTCATCCACCAGATGCAGTTCGCTATTGGTGCCGGGGCGGGTGAGGTCGCCTGCATACCAGACCTCATCACCCGGTTTGAACAGGGTGACGTCCGGACCGACGGCCTTCAYGATGCCCGTAGCGTCCCAGCCCAGCACTTTCAGATCGCCTTCGGCCGGAGCCACATTGCGGCGAATCTTGGTGTCGACTGGATTAACCGAGATGGCTTTGACTTCGACCAGCAAGTCGCGGCCGCTGGCAACCGGCGCCGGCAGTTCGACGTCGACCAGGGCCTTGGCGTCGGTGATGGGCAGGGAGGCGTGATAGGCAACTGCTTTCATTTTGTTTTCCTCGTAAAAAGTTATCGATGGCGCTATCTTCATTTATCGCGGAGCGAAGAAAAAGACTAGAATCACCGAAACACTTTCAATGAAACGAAGAAAATGCTGCGTTTTGACGACCTCTCCGTGTTCGTGAGCACGGCCGATCATGGCAGCCTGTCGGCCGCCGCCCGGATACTGGATATTTCACCGGCGATGGCCAGCGCAGCCCTGAAGCGGCTGGAAGGTGAGCTGAAGCTGCGCCTGTTCGCCCGCACCACGCGCTCGCTGCGCCTGACCGATGAGGGGGAACATTATCTGCGCCACGCGCGGGAAGCGCTGCGCTTGCTGAAGGAGGGCCACGAAACCCTGATCGGCAAGGATGCCTTCTCCGGCACGCTGAAAATATCTTTCCCGTCTGATGTGGGCCGCAATGTGATCCTACCCTGGCTGGATAAGTTCCAGGCCCAGTATCCCGGCGTCAGCTACCAGATCAATGTGAGCGACCGCCGGGCCGATATGACCCGCCTGCCGGTAGATCTGGCGATCCGCTACGGCAAACTGGAAGACTCAAGTCTGGTAGCCATGCCCATTACGGCGGACAACCGGCGGGTGCTGGTTGCCTCGCCGGAATACGTTCGTCAGCACGGCAGGCTGAATACTTTAGACGATTTGCGGCGGCATAACTGCCTCCGTTTTGCGCTGGAAGACATGATTTACGACCGCTGGGCCTTCGCGCCACAGAACGRCGAAGCGTCTGTGGTGCAGGTGAGCGGCAATCGATGGACCAACGATTCCGACCTGGTACGGCGCTGGGCCGTGGCCGGTTTGGGCATCGCCTACAAATCACGCCTGGACATGACCGCCGACCTGAAGGCCGGGCGCTTGCAGGTGCTGCTGCCAGAAATAGCGGGTGAAGAGGTGCCGCTACAGCTGGTTTGTCAGCACCGCTCGCAGGTCACGCCCATCGTGATTCAGTTGCGCGACTTCTTGCGCGCGCAGGTGGAGCAGATGTGAGTAAACTGGATCGGCGCCGGATCAGCGGGCTTTCGACAGAATCAGCAGCCAGCGGCCGAACAGCAGAACTTCAACATGGCCCGGCTGCACGCCGGTGTCGCATTCGATAATCGGG
This sequence comes from Pseudoduganella sp. RAF53_2, assembly GCF_052113985.1. Classification (NCBI taxonomy): domain Bacteria; kingdom Pseudomonadati; phylum Pseudomonadota; class Betaproteobacteria; order Burkholderiales; family Oxalobacteraceae; genus Pseudoduganella; species Pseudoduganella sp. RAF53_2. Next base: position 7,283 of record NZ_JBFRDW010000278.1, read on the forward strand.
TTCACCGCATAGAAGCGCTTGCGGAAGTCACGGCACACCAGCATCTCGCGCTTGCCAAAGCGAACCAGGAAAGACATCGGGGCATATTCGAGACCGAAACGAGAGTCGAAAGTGCTTTGCAGAGTAGTCATGACAAGTCCTTTGCGA
>NZ_JBFRDW010000279.1:0-7375 GCF_052113985.1 Pseudoduganella sp. RAF53_2
ATCTTGGTAGTGAGGGCGTTCGCAGTAACCGACTACGACATCGCCGTCCCTCGGCCTAGGTGCACCGAAAGTAAGCGCGGGGCCATTTAACCGCGTGTCCACGATGCCTTGCAGCGCAGCTGGAACCGCATCCCGCTCGAAGGCGTACCAAATCAAATCGTTTTTCTTCATGGTCTCAATCAAAAAGGTCTTCGGGCTCGAAATGGGTGTCTTCCGCAAACGCGTTTTCCAAACGACGACTCGTTTCGCCGGTTCGATAAGCACTCAGCGTTGTTTTAGCCCGTGTTACCGCAGTGTAGGCGAGACGGGTCCTGTTCAGCGGATGCTTGGCCAGCTCTTCCGTGCCATACAGATGAACGGCGCGAAACTCAGTCCCTTTGGCCGAGTGGATTGTAAGAACGTGAATCCGGTGGTCACCAGTGAATCCACTATTCTCATCAAGACCGTGGAAGCAAATTTTATCCGCAAGCTCAGTCGAGCTAAACCTTTCCTTTAACTCAGCCATGGTCTCGTTTTTTCCGCAGAATATCCCAATGGTGTCTTCGTTATACGCATCAACTTGCACACGGAGGATGTCCAACATCGTCGCGAACTGATGGTCGCGAGAATCGCACGGGTACATCTTCGCTCGCGATTCCCCATACTTCGCTCGATCGTAGTTTGATGAATCCTCTAACGAGACCAGCCCTTCATCAACTGGCGACAGCTTGTCAGCCACTTGTGCAATTCGATGGCCAATGCGGAAGTGCTCCTCAAGCACATGACTGTCCAGTCCCAAAACTTCGGCAATGCCGAGACCATCTTGCTGGTAGATCCCCTGCTTAGTATCCCCGCAAATGCAGATTCGGTCACTGAGACAAAGCAGCTGCTCCAACTCGGCTATGGAAAGGTCTTGCGCCTCATCAACGAATATCGCGCTGTATTGCTTCTGAGAGTCTACTTTTTTGTTCGCCTCTTTCAGAAGTTCAACGGCGCGTGCCCTTGTTTCGTCATCKAACGAAGCTCCTTTTTCGACCAGCCGCTTACCAAGGTGATGCAATATGTGCTCTGACGCCCACGCGTGGTACGTCTGCACTTGCTGTGGCGTGATTAATTTTCGCGCGCCGATACCGCTACGGATGAAGTTCCTGAGAGCCTTGGTGAACGTCAGTATGAGAACATTTTTCTGACCCTTGCCGGCCAAATACTCGGCGCGTAGCAACAGCAAATTCGTCTTGCCTGAACCTGGCGGCCCTTCAAGCAAATGCCTGCCATCAATTGGTAAACGTATGAAGGCCTTCTGCCTCGGGCCCAACTCGTCAAACTTCCGCCACCAGTTGCTATTCATCCGTATGCCCCATTAAATATCCAACAGATTCTTTGATTCAAGAGTATCTATGTCATCCATAGCGTCAACGATGTCGAGCGCAGCACCAACTGCCCTGGCAATAACCCCTGTGATGTTGTTCACGGTCGTGTCGTCTGTGCCATCGATTGTCGCTTGGCATAGAGATTTCATGGGCGGCATTTGAATGGCTGCACTTTGACGCTCATGGCAAAGTACGGCTGCAATTTCAATACGAGCATCCCGCGCGAAGACGCCACCCTGCCAATCAAGATTTAATTGGCACTGTATAACCGCACCGTTCCCTGGCTCAAAGATATATGTGTAACTCAACCTGTCGGCACTCACCTTCGTCCGATTGGGTAACGTCGTACCGCAGACAGCTATGAGCTCGTTACGAATGTTGTCGTGCAGGGTTTTGGCGAAGTCATTGCGCTCAAACTCTAACCTGGCGTCCGCTGCGGCCTTGGATTGCGGTCCGGCAGTCATTCCACTTCTGGCAAGGCGACCTCGCAGCGCGTTCATCGGGTCGTCGGTATCCTCCTGCATGAAATCTTCCCAGCCAACGATTTGCAACCGCAAATCCAAGTCCTTTGTCAGGCAGCGCGCCGCTAATGCCTTCAAAGCGCGCAGCCGGCTAGCATTTCCTTCGGCGAAAGACGGCATTTTGGTAAGCACGGCTTTGCTAACTAGCCATCGGTTGCCAGCTTTCATTTCATAATCGAAGAGTTGCTTCTTCATGATCAAGTCGTGCAACACGGCCCCAATCTGATAAAAATTGAGCCCTTTCCAAAGTTTTGGAGCCGGCTCATCAAGCCTAAACAGATACTCCGGTGAACTGTATTGTGCAGTCGCCAAAAAAGGCCGCAGATTACCGTGGTCCGTTACTGCCGCGTCGACATCGTCAGCTGACTCGATATTCCGAGCTACTCCCAAATCAAGAAGCTTGAGACTCTTAAAATCTGCAGAGATTTTTATGTTTTCGGGCTTAATGTCTCGGTGAACAATGCCTTGATCCTCCAGAAATTTGGCCGCTACCACCAATTGCCTAATAAGATTGCTGACCTCTACGTCTGGCACTTCCTCTAAGACCTTGTTTAAATCGGGCCAGGTAACAAACTCCATTTCCATGACAGCAGTTCCCTCGGCTTCCTCCACGCGAAAAGTCCGAACCAGCGAATGGCATTCATGTCCGATCAGACGCCGCTGCACATCCAAGCGTCGACGCTCAGCTTCACCGACCTTTCCCTCAAAGAAACGCGGATCGAATACCTTGAAAGCTCGTCCTCCTTCAGGCCCGTCAACTTTGAAAATGGCAGCTGAACCGCCTGATGTCAGGTATTCCACAGCCGTGTATCCGCCTTTAGCGGTCAAATACCTTTCTAGCCTTTGAGTTATGTCTTTGATAACTGAGATATCTAGTGCAGGCATATATTTCCTCCTGAACCAAGAGTAACAGCACTACATTCATGATTGCAATTTTTCCAAGCAAAAACATGAATTAGGTTACTGGTAACGAATGAGGGAAGGAAAGAGAGCCGCGCGATAACAACGGAAAACCTAAAAGGAGCATCACAGTTCGACGCTCCCATCCCGTTTCATTCAGTATCGAGGATGGTGGACTGATAAATCTGACTAAGTCCTGTTACATCTGACGCCAGCATCTTGTAGCCAGGATAGATGACGCTCATGTGAGGAAGCTCGATCACGTACCGAGTACATCCATTTTTGTCACGTCCTGTAGAAAGCTTTCGGACCTCCCAGATTCCGTAGGCGCCCTCATTCAGCGATCGTTGCCCTTGAAAATAGAGCCTGCATTGACCTTGGTGATCAGCTGTCGTCGCTGCAACCTGCTCGACAGAAGTCAGGACGAAGCGACGCCAACACTCGACTCCGACCGATGCGCCAATAAGGATGTCCAGATGCCAAAGCGGCACATTCAAATCCACTTCAACACAAGAAAACATCCTACCTGATGCGCCAGGCAACGCTTTCATTAGTGGGTTTGAGATTTCCCACGCCTCTTCGACGATAAAGTACAAAGGTCAGCCTCGTGAAATGGAGGCAGTCACCTCTGGCGGGATATTCAGCACGAGCAATCTTGCGGCACATACCCAAAGCAACAGGCCAAACCCAAATGCCGGCATCAAGACAATCCCATACCAAAAGAAGTGCAATGCCGCCCCCTTGGAGCTGCGGACCCAGGCCCTCACATTTTGTATGCCATCAATGAATTCCTCTGCAGATTTCAAACGAACGACAAAGGTGCGTTCAGCGCTACCAAACGGCTTCGGGTAGGCCAAAACCAATACGGCGAAATCGCCTACGACGCCGGGCTTCAACGCGTCATAGATGGCACCAGGGACGACCACGCCCACCATTCGAGTCGTCTGCCCATCGCTTTTCCTGATGGACAGTGAATCGAGCAGAAAACAATCCTCCTCTCCTCCGCGCATCTGGACCTGGCCGACATGCCGAACCTCCCCAACTACTATCTTCCACTGACTCATTCGCATACCTTTTTAGCAAAGTAAACTCACAACGATTACTTTTGCCAATTATAGACGTAGTGTGAAGTTCAAATAAACCTACAAAGTTGATTTACTCGCTAAATTCTACTTTGAGGGTTGTCTGATGTATGATCCAAAGCGCCTCGTCGGCGAGCGAGTTCAGTTGCTGAGAAAGCGAAAAGGGCTATCTCAGGAGGAACTGGCCAGCCAGGTCGGAATCGACACGAAATCCTTAAGCCGCCTTGAACGAGGCGCGCATTTTCCTTCCCTCGAGACCCTGGACAAAATACGCGGCGAGTTGCACGTAGAACTGAAGGACTTTTTCGATTTCGATCGACATCCGAGCGCGGAGGAAATGCGCGACTTCATTATCCGATCAGCGCGCGATGCAGACTATGACGCCTTGGCGAAGATGGCTGAGGCGGTAAAAGCGGCGCTTTCGTAGTCGGTCAGCTCTCGCTTTGGCAGGGCGTTTTAGTAAACTGTTCGCGCTGGTGAAATCTACTTGCTCAATCATCCTAAGAAATATGAGGTTAGAAAGTTGCTCTCAAGAGAAATCCCTAATGGTCGTTGGCACAAGACGACGAACGGCGGCAAAGGCCTTTCCGAATGAGCAAGGAACAAAAGGCCCAGCGAGACCCTCTTGAGGGTACCCAAGTCATGAGCACCGTTGCCACTGGTGGCGGTGGGGGCATGTTCCAAGCGCGGGTCGGTGCACTGTACCTTGCAAACATGCTGACAGGGTTGCCGACTACCTTCGGCCTTCACGGGACTCGAGTCGAAACACTTCGCTTCGAAGCTCGCTACACCGGAGCTCACACAGACGATATTTACTGTCAACTGCGCGATAACGAGGGCAGCCGCCTTCAACTCATTCAGTGCAAACGAGGACTTGACTCTACGCCTGGTAACACGGAGTTCGTCGATGGGTTGCAAGGCGCTTGGAGAGACTTCCTGGGCGCGCAGGGAAGTCCTTTTGACCGGGCCAGCGATGTGTTGGTTCTAGCAACGATAGCCCCAGCAACGGCCGCCAATCGAGCGGCCAAGCGTTTATGTGAGCTATCGCGATCCTCGCTAAACTTGTCAGACTTTGTTCATAAAGTCGAGTCCAAGCTCTTTGACGCGCAACATAGGCGTACGTGGAATGCCTTTAAGGAGGTCTCCAGGAACACACTAGCCGACAAGTATACCGACGAACTCGTATTCGATCTCTTGCGGCGGCTTCGCGTCGACATACATGACTTCGGTACCGAAGGCTCACAAGAATTGAGTCTCACCCAAGCCCTGTTAGCTTCAGGCCAACCAGGGGACTCCGGCGAACAAGTTTGGAACGGCCTGTTCTCATACGTCTTCGAGCAAGGCATCACTGTGGGAACCGTCACTCGTGAGACCTGGAGAACGACCGCACAGGCTGGCATCCAAGAAGCCGTCGATCGTCTTACCGGAAAAACGGGCCTTGGCCACATCGCTGGGAGATTCAGCGACCGAGCAAGTCTTCAGCTCTCGCTCATCTCAACGAAACTTCCTAACGGCATGCACATTCCCCGCAGCCAATGCGTTACCGAAGTGCTAGCCGGATTCGATCAAAGGCAACTTGTCATTGTCACAGGTGGCCCTGGAGTGGGGAAATCAGCGGTAATGGCGGAACTCGCACCATTGCTACGCGAATCCTCCCCGCTCTTCTTCTTTCGGGCGGACGAGCTCGACGAGCCAAGCTTAGCTGGCGTCCAGTCACTCAATGGCATGCAAGACGCTGTTTCCAACATGGCGAGCCTCTTGGGCAGCGGTAGGCCGACAGTCGTCATCGATTCGCTGGAGAAGGCTCTCGAAGGAAGGAATCCGGGTGCTCTTGAGGAACTGCTGATGCTGGTCCGTCGGAACAAGGCCGCGAGACTCTGCATTACGACGCGCTCCTATGCACTAAACGCTCTCTATTCACTCTTCCTTTCAGAGTTCTCGTATCAGGTCGTCGACGTTCCTTTGCTGACAGACGCAGAGATCTCTGCCGCCGTAGCTGAGACTACTCTTGAAGATGTTGTTACTAAGGATAGCGGCGTACGAGAAGTTCTCCGAGCCCCCTATTACCTTCGCCTCGCGCTAAACTACACAGCAGCAGGGACACCTCTTCCTCAAGCCGCTGGCAACGACTTGCGATTGCTCCTATGGGGGGAACGAATCGCGCCAAGCAAAGGCCTGCCAGCAGGACTAGCCGCACGCCGCCGAGCAGCATTCGATGATGTCTGCTATGCGCGTACGGAACGCTTTGCTCAATTTATCGAAGCACCAAAAGATGCTGAGGCCGTGGCCTCTCTCGTTCAAGATGCTGTGCTAGTAAAGGATTTGACCGACCGGGTAGCTCCCGCTCATGACGTCTTGGAAGACTGGTCACTTTTCTTCAGAGCTGAACGCGAGGTGCGCGGCGCCGAGCGCGACTGGGGTGCGCTCTTCAACAAGCTCGGTTCACATGCCGGAATGCGCAGGGCAATTCGCACATGGACCGCGCAGCGTTCGGCCGAGGGCGATGAGGATGCCTATGCGCTGCTCCAAGCCGTCCTTAGACAAGACTCGACCATTCCACAGCTATGGCAAGACGAAGTAGCTATAGGCCTCTTGCGTTCCGAGCGGGTCAATGAACTTGTAGCTAAGCTCAGTAATAGTGTCTCCCTCGACAGCGCCAGTCTCCTGCAGCGCTTGAGCCATTTGCTACGCGTTGCGTGCAAAGGGCCGACGTCTATCGACTACTCTAGTTTGGCCGATGATTCAGAAAACAAAGAAATTGCGGCGCGGCTGGGAATGGCCGCCCCTGTTGGCAAAGCCTGGGACGTGGTTATCGAGTTGGTTGCTAGAGCATTCCCGAGCATGCCACCAGAATGCAACTCGTGGGTCGTCCAGCTCGCGGAAGACGCCACGTCGCACGATGAGAACTGGTACAAACCAAGCCAAAGAGTGCTCAATGTATTCAACATGGCTGAACAGTTCTGCTTGCGCGATCAGGAAAACTGGTATCGGGAGAACTCAATCGGGAAACGTTTCTATGCCCTTTTGTGCCGCTGCGCAGGTGCGGATTCCAATCGGTTCACCACATTTGTGGAGTCGCTTTTGCAGCGTCTTCTGGCTGAAACCGATGCACGCGATTTCTATGCGGAAGAACGGCTCGCTTTCTTCGTCAATGTCAAGAACTGCCGCGAGGCGAGTTTCTTCACTCCAGACTTAGCATGGAAAGTATTCTGGGCCCTTTACACGGAACCCGAGCCGGGTACTAACCAAGACTACAGCATCACGGGTTGGGAGACCGAACTGGGGCTGAGCCATCGTGCAGCTCATGAATTCTTCCCACCGTCGGTGCTACAGGGCCCGTTTCGCTCGTTGTTACTCTATGATTGGCCGAAGAGCGTACGCTTCGTGATTGACCTGTGCAACCACGCAGCCACCGCTTTTGCCAAAACGAGTGCAAATGAAATAACAATCATCCCGCAGGAGCAAAGCCCTAACAGTCGACCACACATTCACGACTTTCGTCTATGGGCTGCCTACCGTGGGC
>NZ_JBFRDW010000280.1:0-7334 GCF_052113985.1 Pseudoduganella sp. RAF53_2
ACTGGAGCGGGAGAAGAGTCTCGAACTCTCGACCTCAACCTTGGCAAGGTTGCGCTCTACCAACTGAGCTACTCCCGCTTGGAGTTACAACTATCTTTACTACTGACTGCCCCAGCGAACTGGAGCGGGAGAAGAGTCTCGAACTCTCGACCTCAACCTTGGCAAGGTTGCGCTCTACCAACTGAGCTACTCCCGCATTTCGAAGGAACCGTATTATCGCAGAAACATTCCTAACTTTCCAGCGATTGTTGCTGATGACCTGGAGCGGGAGAAGAGTCTCGAACTCTCGACCTCAACCTTGGCAAGGTTGCGCTCTACCAACTGAGCTACTCCCGCATCGCTCTTTACTGCTCGCCGTCATCAACAGCAGGCCAGCATTATAGAGGATACAGATGCCCTGTCAAGGGCAACATTGGCATTTAGCTCAAGTTCCCCGCTTTTTCTTTAATGAGCGGCCAGGCCTTCTGCAGGTAGTAGCACATCGACCATACCGTCAGCACGGAGGCCAGCCACAGCARCTTCTCGCCCCAGTAGCGCGTGTCGATGGCGCCAAACACCACTTCGTAGTACAGCAGCATCGGAATCGCGACCATCTGGGCCGCAGTTTTGATCTTGCCCAGCGAGCTCACCGCCACCGATTTGGACGCGCCAATCTGCGCCATCCATTCACGTAGCGCGGAAATCGTGATCTCGCGGCCGATGATGATAAAGGCCAGGATGGCGTTGCAGCGGTCCAGCTGCACCAGCACCAGCAAGGCGCCCGTGACCATCAGCTTGTCGGCGACCGGGTCCAGGAAGGCGCCAAAGGCGGACGTCTGGTTCCAGCGGCGGGCCAGAAAGCCGTCAAACCAGTCGGTAATGGCGGCGATGATGAATACGAGGGTTGCCGCAAAATTGCGGTCGTGCAGGGGAAGCCAGTTTTCGGGGAGGTAAAAGACGCCTACTACCAGGGGAATCAGTGCTACGCGGAGCCAGGTCAGCAGAATCGGAATATTGAAAGGCATAGGCGATCTTATTGAATTGTAGTTATGCGCCGCTAGTGTATAACGGCGATGCCGCCAATGCCAGTTTAGTGCAGTTGTTTGTAGATTTCCTCGGCCAGCGTGCTGCTGATGCCTTCAACGGACATCAAATCCTCCACACTGGCGTTCATCACGCCGCGCAAGCCGCCGAAGCGCGCCAGCAGCTTCTGGCGCCGTTTGACGCCAATGCCTTCTATCTCCTCCAGGCGCGAGGTCTGGCGGGCCTTGGCGCGCTTGGCGCGCATGCCGGTGATGGCGAAACGGTGGGCTTCGTCGCGGATCATCGCGACCAGCATCAGCGCCGCGGACTCTTTGCCCAGCTCCTGCGGCGCGCGGCCGTCGACGAAGACCAGCGTCTCCAGGCCCACGCGGCGCCCTTCCCCTTTGGCTACGCCGACGATCAGGCTGATGTCGAGGCCCAGTTCCACAAAGACCTGGCGCGCCATTTCGACCTGGCCTTTGCCGCCGTCGATCAGCACCACGTCCGGCATCACGCCATCGCCGCCGGCCACTTTTTCGTAGCGGCGCGTGAGCACCTGCCGCATCGCAGCATAGTCGTCGCCCGGCGTGATGTCGTTGATGTTATACCGGCGGTATTCGCCGTTTTGCATCTGGTGGTGATGGAACACCACGCACGACGCTTGCGTCGCTTCGCCTTGCGTGTGACTGATGTCGAAGCATTCCACGCGCAGCGTATCGAGGTCTTCGTTTTCGAGACCCAGCACATCGGCCAGCGCGCGCGTACGCGATTGCTGCGAACCCTGTTCGGACAGCAGCCGCGCCAGCGAAATCTCGGCGCCCTTCTGCGCCAGCTCCAGCCATTGCCGGCGTTGGCCTTGCGGCTGGAAGATCAGATTGATGCGGTGGCCGCATTGCTCCTGCAGCGCGATGATCAGCTCCGGCTGATCGAACTCGATGTTCAGGATCAGCGTGCCGGGGATGTATTTCTCCGTGTAGTGCTGGACCAGGAAAGCTGCCAGCACCTCAACTTCAATCGCGTGTTCGGCCACGGCTTCCGCATCCATCACATGGGCCGGGAAGTAGGCGCGGTCCCCCAGGTGGCGCCCGCCGCGCACCATGGCCAGATTGACGCAGGCGCGGCCGCCCTGCACCACCACGGCCAGCACATCGACGTCCTGATCGCCGGTCGTCTCCATGCTTTGCTGGTGCAGCACTTTGGACAGCGACTGGATCTGGTTGCGCACCGATGCCGCCTGCTCGAACTTCAGGTCCGACGCATAGGCGAGCATCTTCTGCTCCAGTTCTTCCATCACCTCGGTCTGGCGGCCACGCAGGAAGCGCGCGGYGTTATTGACGTCGTTGCGATAGTCCTCCGCGGAGATCAGGTCCACGCAAGGCGCGCTGCAGCGGCCGATCTGGTGCAGCAGGCAGGGACGCGTGCGGTTCTGGTACACGCTATCTTCGCAGGTGCGCAGCAGGAAGACCTTCTGCAAGATCTGCATCGATTCCTTCACCGCCCACGCGGACGGGAAAGGCCCAAAGTATTGGTTCTTCTTGTCGACCGCGCCGCGGTAGTAGACCATGCGCGGGAAGTCGTCGCCCGTGATCTTCAGATACGGGTAGGACTTGTCATCCCTGAACAGGATGTTAAAGCGCGGCTGCAGCGTCTTGATCAGGTTATTTTCCAGGATCAGCGCTTCGGCCTCGCTATGCGTGACCGTCGTCTCCAGGCGTGCGATGCGCTCGACCATCATCGCGATGCGCGGGCTGGCCAGATTCTTCTGGAAATAGCTGGATACGCGCTTCTTCAGATCGCGCGCTTTGCCGACGTAGAGCACTTTGTCTTCTGCGTCGAAATAGCGGTAGACGCCCGGCAGGTTGGGCAGCTTGGCCACGGTGGCCAGCACCTGCTCGCGCGAATCGTTGCTCTGTTYAGTCATTCGCTTGCTCGACGATCGCGTAGGCGACCGCGTAATCCTCTTCATCGCTAACGGAGACATGCGCCGTCAGCCTGTGTTCCTTCATATAGCCGGCCAGCGCGCCGCTGAACACCATCACCGGCTTGCCGTTGTCCGCATTCAGCATCTGCGCCGCATGCCAGGACATCGGCGGCGTCAGGCCCAGGCCGAGCGCCTTCGAGAAAGCTTCCTTTGCCGCGAAGCGCGTCGCCGCGTAGCGCACGCCACGCACGGGATTGCGCTCGCAGCGCTCGAAGTAGACCTTGATTTCGTCCGGACCGAGTATCTTGCGCGCGAAGCGCTCGCCGCTGCGTTCCAGCGCGGCGGCAATGCGTGGAATCTTGCAGACGTCGGTGCCGATCCCGTAGATCATTTTGCTCCCAGGCGGGTCGACACCATGATGGCCTTCATCTCGCGCACGGCGTTTTCCCAACCGGCGAAGATGGAATGGGCGACGATGGCGTGGCCGATGTTCAGTTCCGCGATGTCCGGGATGGCGGCAATCGCCTGCACATTGGTGTAGTGCAGACCGTGGCCGGCGTTGACCTTCAGGCCTTTCTCGACGCCCCAGCGCACGCCGTTCTTCACACGCTCCAGTTCCTTCAGCTGCGCTTCGCCTTCAGCGTCGGCATAGGCACCGGTGTGCAGTTCGATCACAGGTGCGCCGACATCGGCGGCGGCGGCGATCTGCTGCTCATCGGCGTCGATGAACAGGGACACGCGGATGCCCTCCCCTTGCAGCTGCTTGACTGCAGCGGCGACTTCCTTGTGATAGCGGATCACGTCCRGGCCGCCCTCGGTGGTCACTTCGGTGCGCTTCTCAGGCACCAGACACACGTCGGCCGGCTTGATGCGGCAGGCGAAGTCGATCATCTCCTGCGTCACGGCCGCTTCCAGATTCATGCGGGTGATCAGCTGCGGCGCCAGCGCGATCACGTCGGCGTCCTTGATGTGGCGGCGGTCTTCGCGCAGGTGCAGGGTGATGCAGTCGGCGCCGGCCTGTTCGGCCAGCAGCGCGGCACGGATCGGGTCTGGATACACGGTGCCGCGCGCGTTGCGCAGGGTGGCCACGTGGTCGATATTCACGCCCAGGTCGATCACCGGGCCGGATGGGTGCAGGAAGCTCATATTCTTTTTACAGTTGCATCAGGTCGATCAGAATCTGGCGCGTGTTCAATGGCGCGCCACCCAAATGGTGGGCCAGCAGGAAGCGCATCAGCTGCTTGCTTTGCGCTTGCGTGGTGGCGTCGTGGTAATCCTCGCGGTCCATGTCCAGCAGGGTCTGGCCCAGCACACGCGGTGCGTTATCGCTGGCGCGTTCGGGACGGGGGCCGCGTTCGGGGTCCACAACGTACTGTACATCGGCTTGCACTTTTTCGCGCGAGTCGATGCTGCGTGTAAGGTCCGCCGCCACGCCCGTAGCCCTAAGTAAGGCCATTTCGAATTTGCGCAAGACGATGGGCGCAGGTTCGTTGTGCGCCAGCTGGTTCAGCGTGGACACGTAGTGATCGAACAATGCCGGATGGGCATCGTCGCGCGCAGTCAGCTTGACCAGCAGTTCGTTGAGGTAGAAGCCGCACAGCAGTGCGGTGCGTTCGAGGGGCAGCATGCCGCCGACCCATTCGGCATCGGTCAGCGTGCGCAGTTCGTTCTTGCCGGTCCAGCTGGCGGACAGCGGCTGGAAGGTTTGCAGCACGCCGCGCAGCTGCGAGTGCGGACGCTTGGCGCCCTTGGCGATCAATGCCACGCGGCCGTAATCGCGCGTGAACATGTCGACAATGAGGCTGGTTTCCTTGTAGGGATAGCTATGCAGCACGAAGGCCGGCTGGCCCTGAACGCGGGTACCGACCGTGCGTTCCGCGCGCGCCGGCGCCTTGCGCCTGGTCGTCGCAGCCGAGCCCGTGTCTCCTTTGGCGCCTGACCCCAGATTCACATTGGGGTCAGGCGCTAGATGGGACACGGGCTCGGCAATTGCGTCGGACATTATTCGTAGCCGTAGGCGCGCAGGCCAGCCTCGTTGTCAGCCCAGCCGGATTTGACCTTGACCCAGATTTCCAGATACACCGGACCGCCAAAGAGCTTCTCCATGTCCAGGCGGGCCTGGCTGCTCACCTCTTTCAGGCGCGCGCCCTTGTTCCCGATGATCATGGATTTGTGCGAGTCGCGCTCCACCAGGATGGCGGCAAAGATGCGGCGCAGATTGCCTTCCTGCTCGAACTTCTCGATCAGCACCGTGGAGGTGTAAGGCAGTTCATCGCCTACAAAGCGGAACAGCTTTTCGCGCACGATCTCGGACGCCAGGAATTTCTCGCTGCGGTCGGTGATGTCGTCTTCGCCGAAGATCGGATCGTTCTCCGGCAAGAAGCGCTTGATCTCGTTCTGCAGGCCGTCCAGCTGGAAGCGCAGCTTGGCGCTGACCGGCACGATGGCGGCGAAGTTGAACTTGGCCGACAGCTGCTGCGCAAACGGCATCAGCACGGCTTTGTCCTTCACGCGGTCGGACTTGTTGATCACCAGGACCACCGGCACGTTTTTCGGCAGCAGGYCCATCACCTGCTGGTCGGCCTGGCCGAAGGTGCCCGCTTCCACGATGTACAGAATCACATCGGAGGAATCGAGGGTATTGGTAACGGTCTTGTTCAGCGTCTTGTTCAGCGCATTCGAATGGCGCGTCTGGAAGCCCGGCGTATCGACGTAGATGAACTGCGCATCGCTCACGGTCTGGATGCCGGTGATGCGGTGGCGCGTGGTCTGCGCCTTGCGCGAAGTGATGCTGACCTTGGCGCCGATCAGGGTGTTCATCAGCGTCGACTTGCCCACATTCGGGCGGCCGACGATGGCAATGTATCCGCAGCGGAAGCCGGCGGGAGTAGGTGCATTCGTCATGATACGGACTCTTAAATTATTTATTCGCCAGCTGCTTCTTTTCCGCCGGCTGGTCGCTCTGGACCGTGGCGATGCCGGCCAGCTTCAGCTGCGTAGCGCGCGGCTTGGATTTGCGCGTGGTGCCAGGTGCTTTTTGCAATGCCTGTTCGGCCACTTCCAGCGCCAGCTTGGCCGCCGCCTGCTCGCCTGCGCGGCGGCTGCCACCGCGGCCATACACCTGGATGCCCAGCTTGGGTACCAGGCACTCGATCTCGAATTCCTGGCTGTGCGCGGCGCCATGGGTGGCCACGACATTGTAGGTCGGCAGCGAGATCTTTTTCGATTGCAGGAATTCCTGCAGCAGGGTCTTGGCGTCCTTGCCCAGGGTCTGCGGATCGACGGAATCGAGAATCGGGATGTAGAAGGAACGGATCGCTTTGGCGGCATTATCGAAGCCGCCATCCAGGAACACGGCGCCCAGCAGGGCTTCCAGCGTGTCGGCCAGGATCGAAGGACGGCGGAAGCCGCCCGATTTCAATTCGCCCTCACCCAGGCGCAGGAACTGCGACAGCTCCAGCTTCTGGGCGATTTCGTACAAGGATTGCTGCTTCACCAGGTTGGCGCGCAAGCGGGACAGGTCGCCTTCGTCGATCGCGTTATAGCGTTCGTACAGGATCGAGGCGACCACGCAGTTCAGAATGGAGTCGCCCAGAAATTCCAGGCGTTCGTTATGCAAACTGCTATGGCTACGGTGCGTCAGGGCCTGCTGGAGCAATCCAGCATCCTTGAACGTGTAGCCTAATTTGGTTTGCAATAACTCTAATTTCATTGTGTCTTATTGGTCGTTTTTAACTGGTGGTCCGTTCTTGGCCGTGGAACCGGAATATTCCAGCAGCAGGCTGGCAGGCCCGAACAGCGGAATTTTCTTCTCGTAAGCGAAGCTCACTTCCGTCTCGCCATTCTCGCGCGAAATGATCAGGTCACGCCCTGTCAAGGTACTGATGTAGTTTACTTCCGCGCTGCGATCGAAGGAATCCTGGATCGCCTTCGCCGAATCGCCGGCCGACTTGGYCTTGACGATTGCCGACGAAATCGCACGGTACTCGCTGTAGGTCGGCACGATCTTCATGGCCAGCACGCCGAGGAAGCCAAGAATGGCCAAAACGACGATCAGACCCACCAGAGAAATGCCCGCCTGCTGCTTCAGACCCTTAACTTGCATAAATCCACTCTCCCCGCTGATAGTGAAATTAATGAATGCTGCCAATTCGTTTGATATTGCCCAGGCTCGTGTTCATCCACACGAAAAATGCCTTGCCGACGATGTTCTTGTCCGGCACGAAGCCCCAGTAGCGGCTATCGGCACTATTGTCCCGGTTATCGCCCATCATAAAGTAGTTTCCGGGCGGAACGACGCACGTAAAGCCTTCATACCGGTAAGTGCAGGCTTCGTGATGCGGGAAATCCTTCACTTCGCTCAGATTCAGCGTTAATGCACGCTCATCGTTAAGCACGCGATGGGCCACGC
>NZ_JBFRDW010000281.1:0-7321 GCF_052113985.1 Pseudoduganella sp. RAF53_2
CCCTTTGGGATTGGTCATGTATTCGGTTTGGTCGGTCATGCGTTGCTCCTTCGCGTTAATCATTGGTGGTTGCTGCCAGGTGCTTGGCGAACTCGCCGGCCACATGGAAGGCATGAGTGTTCTGAGCGTCATGCCCGCCCAAGGTGTGGAAGATGACGCTGCCCTTGAGGAAACCACGGAATTCGTCTGGCGACAGGCGCTCGCGCAGCAGCTCTATCAAACCACCTTGCGCGTTGTTGGTATCGCTGTGCTGGCTGGCTGCCAGGGCGATCTGGTTGGACTTCTCCAGCTCGTCTTCGCGATCCGCCAGGCAGTAGAAGCCACCGGCTTTTTTAACGGTGCCCGCCGACAAGGCTACGCGCAGAAGCGTGCTCACCTGGTAGCTGATGCCAAGGGCGTCCTTGAGAACGGCCGCTGACGTTGGGCCGCTCTTCTCCAGATAGGCAATTGCCTTATCCACTAGCGACTGTCGCGCCGTACCTTTATGCTGGTTATGCAGTTCCTTGCTGTAGCCTTCGCTCGGTACGAAGTTCGCACTAGTGGTAGCGCTGCTGGTCTCTTTGTCTTGCTTGTCTTCGCCCGTTTCGACGGTGTCTGGCTGAACAGAGGCCGAATCTGGTTTCGCCGCAACTTTCCAGTCCAGGAACGATGTCTCAATCCGATATACGGTGACCATTTGGCCATTTGCACCTAAGGTCAGATTTGCTGCTACTTGCTTTTCTTGTTCGGCGAGCTTCAGTTGCCCCTCGACTACTGGGACATCGATGTCCAGAAGATCACTAATCTGCACAGCGTTCAGTCCTGGACGCTGGCGCAGGAGGGTCAAAATGTCATTGCGGGTTGGGTTGCTCATGTTTTCGGTCCCTTTCTTGGTTGACGAAGTTTTGTTGGTTCTACGTTCTTGAGTGCACGCGCGGCACTGGCTATGCAGCATGTCTGGCAGCCCCCTGGATGCATGGAAGAATTCGGTATCAGCGGGCCAGTAGTCCCGGCACCTGCTGCAGCGCTTTTCCAGCTCGCCATCACTGTCATATCGATACATGCCGGTGGCCAATCGATCTGCCATCAGATGCGGCCCGAGAATCTTCTCCAGGCTATTCATGGGGCTGCCACTGGATCAGACAGTCATGCACGATCACACTGCACAGACTCCCGCCATCTGGCAGGCGCCTGGTGCTCTTGCCGTGAGCTGCGGCCGTCAACACCGGGCCAGCATTGGCATGCACTGCAATGGTCGGCCGCGTGCCGGTAACGTCTACGGACTGCACCGGTACATCTTGCTCACGCAACCAGCGCACAGCGCGATTGAGTACGCTCAATGCCTGGATAGCTTCAGCCGACCAGACCTTTGGCCCGTTCGCACCCTGGATGGCGACATGAGCCTGGCGCAAAGGGACAACGTTGTGTGTGGCGGTATTCATGGCGCAGTCTCCACTTGTGGGCCGCCGACTTCCGGCAGGGGCAGCGTTACTTTGTCGATAATCCCTGCCTGCTGGGGAGGCTCTGCAGGCGCGGCGTCTTTGATGCGTGCTTGCTGCTTAGCCGGTGCAGGCGCGGCGCCAGGTACGCGCTTCTCACAGTTCTGGCATGCGCGCCAGTGCGACATGGCACGCGGGCTATTCGTCGGTGGTGTTTCGCGCGACGAATGCTCGCGGCACTCCAAGCCAGTGATGCGGTGTTCGCGCTCCATCAGGACCGTTAAAAACGGGCACTCGATGCGGCCAATGGTGTTCAGAATGCGCGCCTCAATCTTCGCAGTGCCGGACTTGCCGTTGACGTATGGTGAGGATGCCGTCTGATTCAAGATCGCTGACAGCGCCCCTCGCGATACGCCAACTCGTTGGGCCGTCGCGGCAACGCTGCCGGTGGCCTGCACGTCCGCCTGCAGCAAGGCAAACCATTCCGTTTCACGCTGCGTCATACTGTTTCTCCTCGTTTGGGTCATAGACCGTTTTCTGTGCCGGCTGCGGGATGGGCGCGATTTCGCCCGTGTCGCGCACCAAYAGGAATCGTTTAGCGCCGTTCGACGTGAGGGACTGCGGTGCCTCACGTCGCAATTCCGTGAGATAGCCGGCGCGCACCAGTGGCCGGATGTACTTGGCCAGGTTGTTTTCCGCACGGTCGATGTCCGCTTGGCTGCTGCCCGCATCCAAAAGCACGCTCACCAGTTCTGGAATACTGGCTTTGCGACGAATGCGCAGCAGACGCCATGCGCGGTCACGCAAGCTGTTGGTGCGAATCTTTGGGATACCTGTCGGTCCTTTAGGGCCGCTGGTTAGCCTGGCGCCTTCTTCCTGGGCCAACCGTCCCAGCGAGGTCAGGTGATAACAGCCTGGCTTGACCGTGTTATCGGCGTATTCTTCGCGCTTGAGGTAACCGTGCTCGACCAGCTTGGCGCACGCTGCTGCGACCTGGCGGCTCGTCAGCTTGGTGTGTCGCATGATCGCGGCGTGTTTAACGCATCCCCGAGGGCACGCCAGCACCTTGACCGCCTCCATCACGGTTTGGGACGTCCACACTGCGCTCATCGTGCGCCTCCCACCCGTGGACGACGCGCCTGCCACTCGATGCACAGTTCGACACCACGCATTGCCTCAAAGGTGGCACTGGTCAGGCCGTTCGTCTTGGCGACGCGCTCGATATTGGCAATGCCGTTCATAACCAGGCGCATCTTGCCCGCGCTCTGGCGATGGAGTTCTTGGACCAGCTCCGCATCCATAGGGAACTCCGATAGCTGCTTGCACGCCAGCTGCACATCCTGCACGGTCAGCGCCTCAAAGCGAGCCACAGCGGCAATGCGGCTGCTAATCTGCGGATGGCGAGCAATCATCGATTCCATGCTTTCCATGCCCACCAGCACAATCAGCGTTTCGGTCAAGTCGCTGATGTCCCGGATGCACTCCAGGATGCTGGCGGACCTGCTGACGGTATGTTCGGCTTCGTCAATGATGATTGGCGTCTGGCGCGCACCGATGGCGCCAATGATCTTGGCCTGCAGGGCGTGGTTGGTCGCGTTGGTCGGAATGCGCAGCAGCTCTGCCAGTTCCATCAGCAGCGCGCGTTTCGTCCAGGTCTCCTTGCCGCGCAGGTAGAGTGCGCTGGTATCGACCGCATAGCGGTCCACGGTGGCCGATTTGCCAAGCCCTGCTGGGCCGGTAACCAGCATCATCGATGCCTCGCGGGCGCCGCGCTGCTCGGTGGCTTTTACCGTCTGCACGAAGCGTGCGTAGTTGCTGTTCTGTACGAAGCCCTTTTTCACCTATACTCTCCTTGCTTTTCAAGTTCCTACGTTAAATCTCGCCGCCCGGTGCCCATCACCGGGCAGAGCTACTACTCAATTACCCAGCACGTACTGCATTGGTTGCACCAGGTTGCCAGCCCAGGCCCAGGCACTCAAAGCGCTCTTGTAGCGATTCGTAAATGTCGCTGGCGACGAACTGCTCCAGGAACTGGCGGTCATTCGCGTTCCACTCCCCCTGGTGCTGCATAAGCCACTCGTAGCGGTCGGACTCCAGCATGAAGATTGGACGGGTTGGCGCCTCAACCGGTACGGCCAGCAGCTCCACGTCCAGCATCTGCAGCGAGGAAACGCCGGTGATGTCTTGCAGGGTCGGGCTGGGCGCGTTTTCCAGAACTAGCGGCGCACCATGCAGCTCGTCRTGCACTTCCTGGCGCTTCACATCCAGGCGCTGCAGCCTTGCTGCCGCACGCTTACGTGCAGCCACTTCCATAGCTGACTCAGCGAAGTACGCGCGCTTGTTGGCCTCAAAGCCAGCGTTGCAGATGAAGCGATCTTTGTGGTCATAGACCCATACCTGGTCCGCGTTGTGTACGTCGTACCCCACGCGCACCACGTCGCCGTGATACTCCTGCAGCGCATGAGCGAAATAGAGATTCCCGAACAGGCGCACTTCACCGCGCAGCGTCTTGACTTCGCGTTGCGGTCGGAACAGGTCGCGCGATTCATCCTCGGTGATGGTCACCAGCTGCGCGCCGTCTTTAACGCCTTGGTCCCATGCCTCGTTTGGTGTCATGTGGCGCTTGCGGCCAAGCTCTGGATCAAAGACTTTAGGCAGTGCGCGATGAGGCCTATTGTTGTAGGCATCAACATGGTCATTGGCGAACTTCAGGAAGTCGTTAAAAGGCATCAGGTACTTGCTGCGGCCCGTGTGTGCGACTTCCTTGCGAGTCAACTTGTGCACCTTTTGCATCGCCTGCCGGTCCATGGTGGCGCCGATGTAGGTTGGCAGTTCTTTGGCTGCGCTCACCCACACGGTCTGGTGCGAACGCTCCATGATGCCGCGCGCTTTGGAGTTGTAGGCAATGCTGTGCGTTTTTTGGAAGCCCAGGCGCGATTCCATACCGACACCCGGCGCCGCCATCAGCGCGTTGTGATAGCCCGATCCATTGTCAACATAGAACAGCGCGGGGATGCCGCCCACTTCGCATGCGCGCCGCAGCGCATCCAGTACCGCCAGGCCGCTCTCCGCGAGGTCCACGCTCCAGCCGACATACTTACGAGTCGCGACGTCAACCACGCCGGTCATTTCAGGGCGGAATGGACGGCCATGGGCTGGGTGCGCCACCTCTGCGTCAAACGTGTGACCGTCAGCTGTGTACACATCGGACGGCCACAGCACGCTGCTATCGCGGCGGATGAACGGTTTGATGTTCGACAGGTCGCGGGAACCCATGCGGCCACGTTGCAGCTCTACGTTGCCCATCTTGCCGAGAAAACGGCGGGCGCGGTGATACAGCTGGGTCGGATCGATGCCGAATGCGGGCGCGATCTGCTCGACAGCGAAGGCCAGGCTGGGCTTTTGCGGCGTCTGGTATACCGCCAGCAGGTCTGCAGCCCATTCCGGCACATCAACCTTGCTGTGAGCATCCTTGGGAGCCAACGCGTTGACCTGTCGGCGACCGTCTGCGGTCTTGGCCTGGTTGGTGTCAGCGATCCAGCGGTGAATGGTGCGACGGCTCAGCGTGCGCTTGCCACTGCTGCCGGCTTTGGCGTTCGCTACTGGCACCAGGTTGGCCAGGTGATCGGGCAGCGAACCCTCTTGGGCCATGATGACCAGCTTCATAATGGCTTTTTCACGGCCGACCAGCTGGGCCACGCGGTCCACTTCCGCCAGGAGGGCGGCGCGCGCCTCGGCGGTGCGCTTCTGCCAGTCCTTTAACGCTCCCGAACTAGCGACCGGCACCAGCGCCTTTGGTACTGGCGCGGCTAGCGCCAACTGCGCAAGCTTTGCGGCCCCAGAATTGCCTGCTGTCTTTATCAGCTGATTTGCGACTTGGTCTTTAATCGCCTGCATTACCTGTGCTGGTGGTTGGTACTCGCGACGCGTGCCGCCAACGCCTGTAACCTCCGTGTACGGCCAGCCTTCCCGACTAGCCTTTGCAAGAACAGCCGCTTTGGTAACGGGCATGCCTGGAAGACTGAGGGTCAACAGCTCTGACGCCGTGTAGGAGGACTTGATCAGCGCCATGCTCATTCGGCCGCTCCAAAATCGAATTCGGGGGACTGGTTTTTGAGTACGTTGGTGCGCTGGTAAGCAAGGTGTGTAAGCGTGCTCGTCAAGGCCGCCACCGTTTCATCCAAAGCGGCGCCAGTTTTATAGAAGCGGGCCAGCAAACCAACCGCATCAGCAAACGACGCCTGAATCTCTGCGAGGTCGGTCACGTCAGCCTTTTTGCCAGACGGGATCGCCACGACCACTTTGTCACCTTGGGCGAGGCACAGGTACTCGCTGACGTAGGACACGCCGCAGAAATCTTCAAATTGGCGAACGCGATTTAACGGCATCGAAGTTTCCGCAAGCCAGCGATAAAGCGTTTTCACTTCAACGCCCATTAAATCGGCGAGGACTTTAACCGGGCGTCGCTTTTTCTCAGCTGCGAATTCGATGCAAAGTTCCATTGCCTCGCCTACGCTGGCGGGCCGCATCGATTTCCATTGTCTGTTTCGCATTGTCGTTTTCCTGTGTTCGAGAATCGTCTTGGTAGGCTAGAAGTGTGTTCTGCCTTACGCTTCTACACATGGAAGAGCGGAAAGAGCGGGCCGCGTGTTGCGGGCCAGAGTGGCTGGAAGCGTTAAAACTGGCGTAAAATTGCGAGCAGCGTAACGCTCTGGCCAAATTACTTCGGGCTTGAGTTCCAACGCAGCGGCGATAATTCCTTCTGCCTTGCGGTAAGGACGGTCCAGGGCGGCTTTCAGCGTTCCAGCGCTGAGGCCATGCTGGCGCGACAGTTCACGAAGGGACCACCCTTTTTTATGGAGGGCTGCTACAACATCCGCCCTATGCCAATCAGCTTGGGTGGATTTTTTTGGTTCATTGAATGCGCTCATCGGTTACACCTATCGGGGTTGTTCTAGGGCGCATGTTAAGCATTAAGAAGTGTTAAGTCAATGCGTTTTTGCACAAAACACTTAGCTTGTGGTTAGGTGTTCGACGCTTAGGCTATAAGTATTTGATTAATAAGAAATAATTTTAAGTGTTTTGTGAATACACTTTTTCAATGATTGGAAGACACTCTCATGCAACAAAGTGTTTTGAAAGGTCGCCTCTACTCAGCGTCTGAAATTGCCGCCTTGGCACTTCCTGGCTTACCAAAGAGCAAACCAGGCGTCATCGCACGCGCCTCTGCCGAAGGGTGGAAATTTGAAACCCAAAAGGGCATAGGCGGTACTAAGCGGCTCTACGAGGTGCCTGCCAAATACTTTGCTGGGACTGTGCATGCACGGTTTGAGGCCGCCAGGGAAACCGCTCATGTGGCTGGGACCGTTGCCGGCGGGACCAATAAAGTGGATACGGAAAAACTGGAACTGGCAATCAGGGCGCTGACCGAATGGGAGAAGGAGCGGAACATCCAGGTGAGCGCAGATCGGCGTCCAGCACTCATCGCACTCCTTTACGAGTACCTTCAAAATCACTTGGAAGAAGGCCCAGACGCGATGCAGCGTGTACTTCGTGCTCTTGGATAGAATTGGAGAGACTTTTCGGCACTCGATCAATCTAAACTTATTAATTTTAAGTAAGTTTAGTTATCAAAATGCAACGTAAAGAAAAGATTGTTGGTGCGCTAAAAGCGCTTCTAGATTCAGCTATCGCTGATAGCCAGCAGGCCGCCAAAGCCTGCTTCACCTGGATTCACAAGGAAGAGATGGAGGCGCCGGCCAATGATGCCTCCTTTGGTTGTTCGGAGCTTGCGCGCCGTCGCCGCTATCGTGCCAAAAGGCACGCAAATCTGGATAGGATTGCTGAGAAGTGGCGCAAATGGATGGCAGACGCTTCCCTCAATGAATTTTGCCGCTATGCCG
>NZ_JBFRDW010000282.1:0-7299 GCF_052113985.1 Pseudoduganella sp. RAF53_2
TTCTTCGGCGGTCATGATGTTGATCTTCCAGCCGGTCAGCTCGGAAGCCAGGCGCACGTTCTGGCCGGAGCGGCCGATCGCGATTGCCAGGTTTTCTTCGTCAACCACCACGTCCATGGCGTGCTTGTCTTCATCAACCATGATCGAGCTGACGTTGGCCGGAGCCAGCGCGCCAATCACGAACTGCGCCGGATCTTCCGACCACAGCACGATGTCCACACGCTCGCCGCCCAGTTCAGCGGTCACAGCCTGAACGCGGGAACCGCGCATGCCGACGCAGGTACCGATCGGGTCGATACGCTTGTCGCTGGTGTGCACGGCGATCTTGGCGCGCACGCCGGCGTCGCGGGCGGCGGATTTGATTTCCAGCATGCCCTGCTCGATTTCCGGCACTTCCAGTTCGAACAGCTTCATGATGAACTCTGGCGCGGTGCGCGACAGAATCACCTGCGGGCCGCGCATATTGCGGTCCACGCGCAGGATGTAAGCACGTACGCGGTCGCCGATACGCAGATTCTCTTTCGGGATCATCTGGTCGCGTGGCAGGCGTGCTTCGATCTTGCCGGATTCAACGATGGCATCGCCGCGCTCCATGCGCTTGATGGTGCCGGTTACCAGCGCATCGCCGCGCTCCAGGAAGTCTTGCAGGATCTGCTCGCGCTCTGCGTCGCGCACGCGCTGCAGCACGACCTGCTTGGTGTCCTGCGCGAAGCGGCGGCCGAATTCCACGGATTCGATCGGCTCTTCAATGTATTCATCGACTTCGATGTCAGGGATCTGTTCCTTGGCTTCGAACAGCAGCACTTCCTGGTCAGGCAGCTGCAAACCGGCCTCGTCCGGCACCACGTGCCAACGGCGGAAGGATTCGAATTCACCGGATTCGCGGTCGATCGAAACGCGAATATCGACTTCGCCTTCATAGCGCTTCTTCGTGGCTTGCGCCAGTGCGAACTCGAGCGCACCGAACACAACGTCCTTGTCGACGTTCTTTTCGCGCGCCAGCGCATCAACCAATAACAAAACTTCGCGACTCATGCTTTGCGGCTCCTAAAATCCACCTGTGGCACCAAGCGTGCCTTATCAATGTCCGCGAGCGTGAAATTCAGCACCGCAGGACCATCTTTACCTTCAAATTCAATACCCAGTTGTTCGCCTTCCGGCTCCGTCAGGATGCCCTGGTAGGACTTGCGGTTCGCGGTGCCGGGAATCGCCATGCGCAGCTTGACGATGGCTTCACTGCCGGCAAAACGCACGAAGTCGCTGAACTTGCGCAGCGGGCGGTCCAGGCCGGGCGACGAAATTTCGAGGCGCTCGTAAGGAACGTTCTCGACCGTCAGCACGTGCGACAGCTGGTGGCTCACCGTGGCGCAGTCTTCAACCGTAATCGGTCCTTTTTCCTCAGCGTCTTCCGCGGTGAAATCGATGTACACACGCAGCAGTCCGCGCTCGGCCCGCTCGAAATCGACCAGGTCGTAGCCGAGGCCCGATACGGTCTTTTCAATCAATTCAGGCAATTGCAAGGAAAAATCTCCAGATACTCAAAACGGTTCAACCAAAAAAAAATGGGCAACTGCCCATCTTCTTGTCCTACAGCCAGATGAAAGCACCCTCAGCAAAACTACCTTGCGAAGAACTTTTACTAGGCTGCTCATTATAGCGCCTTATTGACTTCGCTGCAATGCCGCATACCACATCACGGAACTTACAACAATATCAATCGGCGCTAAAAACCACTGCATAACCCAGGTGGCAGGCACGTCGTGCCTGCCACCAGATTCTGCCGTGGGTTTTAACCCTTGCGGCGGCGCGGCATGCCATGATCCATGGCGCCACCACGCTGCTGGCCACCACGGCGCTGCTGCTGGCCGTGGCCGGCGAAGCCGAAAGTGGTCTGCAGCGGGTCCGGCTGGCGCGGGCCTTTGCCCTTGTTGCCGCCGCGATTGTTACCACCGCCACCACCACCGGCACCGCCCTGGCGCTGGTCGCCGAAGCCGGCATGGCCATGAGCACCACCGCCGCTGCGGCCGGCGCCAAAGAAGTTGCCCTGGCCACCCTGGTTGCGGCCGCCACGCGGCGCGACCGGGAACGGGTCAGCATTCTTGTTGCTCACGTCCATACGGTTGCCATTTGGCTCACGTTCGCGCTTGTTGCCGCCACCTTGCTGCTGCGGCTTCTTCTGCTCGCCGCCGCCAGCGGATTCTTTCTTGAAGCCAACAGCCGCCAGCAGGTCGCGCACGGTGTTTTCTTCCATTTCTTCCCAGCGGCCGCGCTTCAGGTTGCTCGGCAGGGTCAGCGCGCCGTAGCGGGTACGGATCAGGCGGGACACGGTCAGGCCGATCGCCTCGAACATGCGGCGCACTTCACGGTTACGGCCTTCGCCGATCACCACGCGGTACCACTTGTTGACGCCTTCGCCGCCACCGTCGGCGATCTTGGAGAACTGCGCCATGCCGTCTTCCAGCTCGACGCCGGCCAGCAGCTTCTGGCGCATACCMTCTTCCAGCTCGCCCAGGGTACGCACGGCGTACTCGCGGTCGATGTTGTAGCGTGGGTGCATCAGGCGGTTGGCCAGGTCACCGCTGGTCGTGAACAGCAGCAGGCCTTCGGTATTGAAGTCCAGACGACCAACGGCCAGCCATTTGCCCACTTTCATGGTCGGCAGGCGGTCGAACACGGATGGGCGGCCATCCGGATCGTCGTGCGACACGATTTCGCCKGCCGGCTTGTGATASASSAKCACGCGCGGCGGCTTCTTGCTCACCTTGCGCTGCACCAGCTTGCCGTTGATACGCACGGTATCGGTCGGCAGGATGCGCTGACCGATGTGGGCCGGCTCGCCGTTCACCGACACGCGCCCGGCGATGATCAGCTCTTCCATATCGCGGCGCGAGCCCATGCCGGCGTCGGCCAGCACTTTGTGCAGCTTCGGCGCATCGTCTTCCGCAGTCAGGTCGCGGCGCACCGGCTTCGGCTGGTGCTTGCCCTTCGCGCCGTCTTCGCGGTCGAAGTCTTCCGAGGTTACGAAGGAGAACACGGCATCCGCTTCGGAGGCCTTGTCCTTGTTCTTCATCTTGTTGCCGAAGGCGCCATGCACACGCTGCTTCTGGCCCTGGCCCTGGCCTTGCTGGCCGCCCTGGGCCTGCTGGCCTTGCTGGCCTTCGCCGTGCTGCTGGCCATGCTTGCCCTTCTTGTTCTTGTGCTTGCCATGCTTCTTACCGTGACGCTCACCTGGAGCGGTCGTCGGCCAGACACCGTCGCCTGCCGATGCGTCGCCAGCGGCGTTGTCAGCGCCTGCGGCGGCTGGCGCTGCGGCGTGTGCGGATTCGGCGCGCTCGGCATCGCGGTGAGCGCGCTGCTCGCGCATCTGGCGCGGACCACGCGGCCCGCGAGCTTTATTGTCGCCAGCGGACGGCGTGGCACCCGAACCTGCAGCGGAAACATCGGCATCCGCGTCGGCACGGCCTGTACCAGCACCGGCGCCACGGGCCGAACCGGCGCGGCTTGCGCCAGCAGCGGCCACAACGGACGCATCGGCATCCGCGCCAGCGGCGGCACGGGTTGCTCCGGTCGCTGCGGCGGCGCCAGCGGCGGAGCGGGACGCGGCACCAGCGGCATCCTCGGCGGTGGCCTTGCGGGATGCAGCGGTCTTGCGGGCCGGCTTAGCGGCTGCCGCGGCCTCAGGGGCGTCGCTCGCGGCCGGGGCGGCGTCAGCGGCTTTCCTGGTGGCGCGCTTTTTGGCTGGCGCAGGCGCTGCGTCAGCAGAAGCTGCATCAGCGGCCGGGCTCACGCCAGCGTCGGCCGCAGCCTTGGCCTTGCTTGCACGCGGCTTTTTGACGGGTGCTTCGCCGGAAGCGGCAGCTGCTGCGGCCGCAGCATTATCAGCCTCGATCTGCGCTTTGGTGCGGCGCTTAGGCTTCGCAGCTGGCGTATCGGCGGCCTGGACGCCGGTCTCTGGGGTATTCTCAGATTTGTTCATTATTCGTGTCTTGTGATGGCTCAGCGTCTGGCGTTGCTTCCGGCGCCGTTTCTACTACCGGCTCCTCTGCGGGAGCCGCTTCAACAGTGTTCTCAGTGTGTTCGGCAGCGTGGGCCGCCTTCTCGAAATTCTCTTCCAGCGCCGCCTCCAATACTTCCAGCGGGTTGGACTCCTGCTCACCGCCCAATTGCTGCAGCGGCGGCAACTGGGACAGCGAATCCAGTYCCAGATCGTCCAGGAACTGCTTGGTGGTCCCCAGCAAGGCCGGACGGCCCAGCACATCGCGGTAGCCGACCACATCAACCCAGCCGCGATCTTCCAGCATCTTGATCGTCTGCGAGTTCACGGCGACCCCGCGGATTTCCTCGATATCGCCGCGGGTAACCGGCTGGCGATAGGCGATGATCGCCAAAGTTTCCAATGTGGCGCGCGAATATTTCGGCACCTTTTCCGGACTCAAGCGGTCTAGGTATTGCTTCATTTCAGGACGGCTCTGGAAGCGCCAGCCACTCGCCAGGCTGACCACTTCAATTCCGCGCCCCTGCCAATCCAGGCGCAATTCTTCCAATAATTCCTTGATCGTATCGGCGCCGACACCCAGGCCCAGCGGGTTGCCCTGATCATCGACATCGACATACAGCTTTTTCAGGCTGTGGATCGACAAAGGCTCAGTCGCGCATAGCAGCGCGGTTTCGAGGACTTTTTTCGCCTCAACTGTATTCATAGCGTATTGTTGGTTGCAAAGCGATGCAAGAGAAGCGCCGGGCCGCTGCGCGCCGGGGCGAAAGTCTCAGATGGAGAGTATTGTTTTCAGGGCGAAAACAGGACGGCAGACYCAGAACGATTGGCGCCGTTACATCCAACTGCGCCAATTGTACCTTATAAAACCGCGAACGGTGCAATTCGCGGGAAATGGTTTAGTGCGTTGCTAATTTTTCAGCCAAGATTGCCGAAACACCAACAAAAGCCGGATATTCGGCGGTAATGACATAAGTAGGAATGGCCGACAGATAGCCGCGGAATCGCCCCTTGGCTTCAAAACGCGCACGGAAGCCGGAACGGTCGAAGCGCTCGCCCAGGCGCGGCACGATGCCGCCGCCAATATAAATACCGCCAACCGCGCCCAGCGTCACGCCCAGGTTGCCGGCGATGGTGCCCATCATGGTGCAAAAATGCTCGATCGCCTCGTCGCACAGCGGGCATTCGCCGGCCAGCGCGCGGCGTGCGATTTCGGATGCTGCCATGACTTCCGCCGGTTGCCCACGCAGATGCGCCACCGCGCGATACAGCAGCTCAATACCCTGGCCGGACAGCAGGCGTTCGGCCGACACGTGTTCGAATTCGGTCCAGGCGTACTGCAGAATCGCCACTTCGTCCGCATTCATCGGCGCGAAGCTGACGTGGCCGCCCTCGCTCAGCAGCGCAGTCCAGCCGGCCGGCGAAGGAATCAGGCCGGAAACGCCCAGGCCCGTGCCCGCCCCTACCAGGCCCAGAGCGCCCGGCTGCGGCATACCGCCACCCACCTGATGCTTCTGCGCGTCGGACAAATGCGGCAGCGAGCGCGCCAGCGCCGTGAAATCGTTGACCACCACCAGCACTTCGAAGCCCACTTCCTGACGCATGGCTTCGATGGAGAATTCCCAATGATGATTGGTCATGCGCACAAAGTCGCTGTTCACCGGATTGGCGATGGCGATCGCGCCATGACGGATGCCCGTGCCGGAAGCCGCCTGCACATCGGGAAGCGCCAGATAAGCCTTCAGCGCATCGGCCAGCGTGGCATAGGCAGAGCCCGACAGCACGTGGATATGGCTGATCTGGCCGGCTCCCAGTTCCAGCGCGAAACGGGCATTGGTGCCACCGATATCAGCCAGCAGGCGCGGCGCGGAGAGGGTTTGAGCAGTCATGGCAAGAAGCAAAATAAACGAGCCTTAATCCTACGGGATTTCTTGGCGCAAACGCAAGTCATCTTTGTAGTTTGGGTACAAAAATAGGATAGAACGCCACATTGTGAGATATTTGCCGCGTAGTATGACTACTGTTTGCGCGTCGATCAGATAGCAAAAACCACGAGCGGAAAAAGGGGTGGCTGGCACGATGTGCCAGCCACCAGCTCTTGCTTTAGGGGTGAGAATTACGATGTGCCAGCCACCAGCTCTTGCTTTGGGGGTGAGAATTACGATGTTTCAGCCACCAGCTTTTGCCTTGGGGGCGAGATTTATTGACCGGYGGGCGACAGATTGTCGGGATCGCGCTCCGCCACCACGGCCGTCGCGGTTTCAGGACGGAAGGCGCTATTCCACGCGTCCAGGCCGCCGTGCAGCGGCTTGGCGCGCTTGTAGCCGAAGGAATGCAGCTGTTTGGCGACCTTGGCGGCCGTCACATCGTTCGGGCAGCTGCAATAGACGATGATGTGACGGTCCTTGGGCAGCGAGGCTATCAACTTGGTCGGATCGCCGTTGACAAGCAAGGCGCCGGGCACTGGCGGGTCCAGCATCTGGGCGGTCTGGCTGCGCGCATCGATCATGATCGGATCGTGACCCTCATCCAGCAGCTCTTTCAGCTCGTCGACGGAAATACGCTCGGTCTGCATCGCCTTCTGGAAACGGCGGCGCTCGACGTATTTGGCCACGATGAACAGGGTCAGCAGCACGCCCAGCACCATCAGGGCGGTCGAGCCCATGGTCGAGAGCAGATCCAGCACCGCATCCACGTCCGAGTGGAAGTAGGCGCCAATGGCGATGCCGGTGGCGCTCCACAGCAGGCCGCCGGTCAGGGCGAAGCCGAGGAAAGCCGGCAGCCGCGTGCCCATGGCGCCGGCCAGCGGCGGAGCAATGGTATTGAAGCCGGGGATGAACTTGGCCACCACCATGGATTTCGGACCCCACTTCTTGAAATTGTCCTCGGTCTGGCTGACGCAATAATCCGGCGACAGCGAGATCTTGCACAGCAGCTTGAGAATGCGTTTGCCGTAGCGGCGGCCGGCGCGGAACCAGAACAGATCAGCCAGCAGGCAGGCGGACATCGCCACCAGCAGCACGCCCCAGAACGGCGTACTACGCGCATCGTCCATGGCCAGCGCACCGGCGACGATCAGGATCGGATAGGCGGGGATCGGCATCCCTATCTGCTCGACAAGCACGACAGCGAACACAATCAGGACGCCATAATGCTGCAGGAGGGAGATCAAGTTAGCCATAGTAGTCGTATCTTAACGCAATTCATCAGGCACCGCGCGGGATGGCCCCGAGCAGCGTCCGCGTGTAGGGATGTTGTGGATTTCGGTACAGGTCGTCAGAGTTTGCCATCTCAACCACTTCCCC
>NZ_JBFRDW010000283.1:0-7249 GCF_052113985.1 Pseudoduganella sp. RAF53_2
GAAGGGGAAGTCGGCTTTGTAGATCAGGGACCCATATCCGAACAGCCACACGCTATGGTGGCCGTCGAACATATCCATCGTTTTGTTGATTGCACTGGTGTCGTGAGTCATGGCGATCATTATAGGGCGTGTTCGCCGAGGAAGCTGATGAAGCGTTCCGCAGCGGGCGAAGGCGTGCGCGAGGCCTTGGTGTAAATGAAGAACTTGCGCATCAATTCGGGTTCGGTGAGCGGACGCATTTCCAGTCCGTAGCGGCGCACCATGGTCGCGGCGTACGGCAGGCAGGCCGTCACACCAAGGCCGGCGGCGACCATGGCCAGGGCCGTCGTCATGAAGGTCACTTCGTTATAAGGGCTGAGCGAGTGCATCTCGCGCAGCAGGCGCTCGGTGAACTGGCCCTGCAGTGCAATCAAAGGATGGGCATTCAGTTCGGACCAGCGCACGCAATCCTGGGCGGCCAGCGGATGGCCGGCCGGGAACACCGCCATGAAGGGCATTTCGAACAGCAGCTGCGCATCCACATCGCCCAGCAGGTCGCGCTCGGGACCAATGCCCACGTCCACCTCGCCGCTGGAAACGCGCGGCGAGACATTGTCGACCGGGCAGTCGATCAGCTGCACCTGCACGCCCGGATAGGCCTCGCGATAAGAAGCAATCACCTCCGGCAGCAGGGTGCAGCTCAGCATCTGCGGCGCGGCCACGCGCACGATGCCTTTCTTCAGCGCCTTGCGGCTGGCGATATCGGCCATGGCGCCGTCCAGGTCCTGCAGCATCTTGTCGAACAGGGGATACAGCTCGCGGCCCACTTCCGACAGCTGCACGCGGCGCGTATTGCGCTCCACCGCTTTCACGCCCAGCAACTGTTCCAGCTCCTTGATCTGGCCGGACAGGGCGGACTGGGTTACGTGCAGCAGCTCGGCAGCAAGGGTGAAGCTGCCGGTGCGGGCCAGCGCAACGAGGGCGCGCATCTGGCGAACGGTTGGACTCATCAGGAAATCTAATAAATTGCCATGAAAATATCGTTTGTATGATAGCTGAAACGGGAGTTTAATGTCGGAATACTGAGGAGACCCCGCCATGAAAATCAAGCAAATCCACCACGTCGCCTACCGCTGCAAGGACGCAAAGGAGACCGTGGACTGGTACGTGAAGCACCTGAACATGAACTTCGTGCTGGCCATCGCCGAAGACGAGGTGCCATCGACCAAGGCGCCGGACCCTTACATGCACGTGTTCCTGGACGCTGGCCACGGCAACGTGCTGGCCTTCTTCGAACTGCCGACCCAGCCCACCATGGGCCGCGATGAAAACACTCCGGCCTGGGTGCAGCACCTGGCGCTGGAAGTGGACTCGATGGACGAGCTGCTGGCCGCCAAAGAGCGCCTGGTCGCCGGCGGCATCGACGTGCTGGGTCCCGTCAATCACACCATCTTCAAGTCGATCTATTTCTTCGATCCGAACGGCCACCGCCTGGAACTGGCGGCCAACGTCGGCACGCCGGAAATGATGAAAAAGCTGGACGACGTG
Source organism: Pseudoduganella sp. RAF53_2 (assembly GCF_052113985.1). Taxonomy (NCBI): domain Bacteria; kingdom Pseudomonadati; phylum Pseudomonadota; class Betaproteobacteria; order Burkholderiales; family Oxalobacteraceae; genus Pseudoduganella; species Pseudoduganella sp. RAF53_2. The sequence goes on from NZ_JBFRDW010000283.1 coordinate 1,528, forward strand.
AAGTGGGAAATGCTGGAAGAATGGTCTAAAACGAAAAAAGCGCCCAAGCACGCCGCCTGGATGCACGCCCCGCAGGAAAAATAAAATGAAGCTCGCAACCCTGAAAGATGGCAGCCGCGACGGCCGCCTGGTCGTCGTATCGCGCGACCTGAAAATGTGCCAGGCCGTTCCCAATATCGCACCAACCATGCAAGCCGCACTGGACAACTGGAACACCGCCGCACCGCAACTGAAACAGATTTACGCCTTGCTGAACCAGGGCAGCGCATCCGGCGCCAAGCCTTTCGACGAAAAGCAATGCCACTCGCCGCTGCCGCGTGCCTACCAGTGGGCGGACGGTTCGGCCTACATCAATCACGTGGAGCTGGTGCGCAAGGCGCGTAAAGCGGAAGTGCCGGAGTCCTTCTACACCGATCCGCTGATGTACCAGGGTGGCTCCGATTCTTTCGTCGGTCCGCGCGATCCGGTGTATGCGCTGAGCGAAGAGTGGGGCATCGACCTGGAAGCGGAAGTGGCGGTGGTGACGGGCGATGTGAAGATGGGCGCATCCCTTGAAGAAGCAGGGCAGGCGATCCGTCTGGTCATGCTGGTGAAYGATGTCTCGCTGCGYAAYCTGATTCCGRAMGARCTGGCCAAGGGCTTCGGCTTTTTCMMGTCCAAACCGGCCAGCGCTTTCTCGCCGGTRGCCGTTACGCCCGATGAACTGGGCAAGGCCTGGGACGATGCCAAAGTACGCCTGCCGCTGCTAGTGCAGATCAATCGCCAGCCTTTTGGCAAGCCGAATGCAGGCGAGGACATGACCTTCAACTTCGCCCAGCTGGTGGCGCATGCGGCGCAGACGCGCGAGCTGTGTGCCGGTACGATTATTGGCTCGGGCACGGTGTCCAACAAGCAGGGCAGCCTGCACGGTTCCAGCATCGCCAACGGCGGCGTCGGCTACTGCTGCTTGGCCGAGGTGCGCATGTACGAAACCATCGAATCGGGCAAGCCGCAGACCGGCTTCCTGCAGTTCGGCGACCAGGTGCGCATCGAGATGCATGACCAGCAAGGCAAAACTATCTTTGGCGCCATCGAACAGACCGTCCGTCCTTATGGAGAGCGTGCATGAAGCTGTACACCTACTTCCGCAGTTCGGCCGCCTACCGCGTGCGCATTGCGCTGAATCTGAAGGGGCTGGAGTACGACGCCGTTCCCGTGCACCTGCTGCGCGATGGCGGCGAGCAGCGCAAGGAAGCCTTCACCAGCGTTAATCCCAGCGCCCTGATTCCTGCGCTGGAAGACAATGGCGTGGTGCTGACGCAATCGATGGCCATCATCGAGTATCTGGAAGAAGTGCATCCCATGGTGCCATTGCTGCCGCAGGATGCGGTGGGCCGCGCCCGCGTGCGCGCGCTGTCGCAGATCATCGGCTGCGACACCCATCCCCTGACCAATCTGCGCGTGCTGAAGCACCTCAAAGGCCCGCTTGGCTTTACGGAAGAAGCCAAGACCGAATGGTGGAAGCATTGGAATGTGCTGGGCATGCAGTCGCTGGAGGCGCATCTGGACCGCGATGGCGATGTGGGCCGCTTCTGCTATGGCGATACGCCAACCATGGCGGATTGCTTCCTGATGCCGCAGGTGTTCAACGCGCGCCGCTTCGAAATCGATATGGCGCAGTTCCCGCTGATCTCGCGCATCGCGGCCAACTGCGAAAATCTGCCAGCCTTCATTGCCGCGCACCCGTCCAACCAGCCGGACACCGAAGCGTAATTACTGGCCCGCGACCACCAGGTTGCGGCCATCCTTCTTGGCGCGGTACAAGGCTTTGTCCGCGCGCACCAGCAGCGAAGACGGCGAGTCTTGAATGCCGGTAGGATCGGCGGACGCTACRCCAACGCTGATCGTCAGCGCCACCGGCGCGCCGTCTTCCGCGTTCACGTGTATCATTGATACTGCTGAACGCAAGCGCTCGGCCGCGCGCATCGCGACTTCGATATTCGTTTCCGACATCAGCAGCACGAATTCCTCACCGCCAAAGCGCGCCGCCAGGTCGGTGCTGCGCATGGATTCCGTCAGCAGCCTGGCCACGGCGACAATGGCTTTGTCGCCCACTTCATGGCCGAAGGTATCGTTGATGCGCTTGAAATGGTCGATGTCGATCATCAGCAGCGACAGCGGATGTTTGAAGCGCCGCGCACGTTCCAGTTCATGCGAGACCTGGTCGGTCATCTTGCGGCGGTTGGCGATACCGGTCAGGGGATCGGTGGTGGCCAGCTGTTCCAGCTTCTGGTTGGCCATCAGCAGCTCCAGCGTGCGCTGAAGCACGCGGTCTTCCAGGTTGTTGCGTTCGTCCGCCAGCGCGGCGTTGGTGCGGCGGCGGTCGCGCAGGGCGATATACAGTGAGGTAATCAGCACGCCCTCCAGCACGATCAGGGCGATGGCGCTGATGATCTGCCAGCGGTATAAGGCCCACACATCCTGTGGACGATTGCGCACCACGGCATCGGCCGGCAAATTACGCAAGTGGAAGCGCTGTGCGGCCGAATAGTCGAACAGGTAGCCTTGCACGTGCTCTTGCGAGGCGGGTTCGCCGAGCAGGATATGGGCAATCATGCGACCCACGCTTTCGCCGCTGACGACATAACCGCCCACCACGCCGGGCTGCACCAGCGATTCCGAATGGGTGAACACGGGAGCAGGGCTGATGGCTGCCAGTGTGCGCGCCAGTTCGCCGGACGATATCTGCGCGCCCGTGCTGTCGCGGCTCGTCGTCAGCAGGAAGACGGCGGTGCTGCGGTCCAGGCTTTGCGCGGCGCGGCGCAAGTCGTCGAAGGTCTGGTTGTCMCAGTATTCAAAAGAGAGGCGTTTGTTGAAGCCCTGGGCCACGCTGCGGATGGCGGCGATCCATTCCTGGCAACGCGGCGACTGATCGCCCACCACCGCGATGCGCCGCACGCCCGGTGCGATGACCGGTATCACGCCGATGGCGCGCGCGAAGTCGGAGCGCACTTCATAGCCCGTGCCGTCCGTGGGCCGCCAGCCTTCCCGGCCATGGTTCACGTAATGGCGCGGCACACCGGGGAAAAGTTCGGGATGGGCGGCCAGGAAGCTGGCCGCGATGGAATTCTCGGTGACGATGGCGTCGAATTTGACGGCGGCATATTTGGTGCGCAGGTAGGGCGCCATGCCTTCCAGCGCCTGCGATTCGCCGACCAGATTGGCGTCGAAGCGTTCTTCGAAAATGGCGGGCGTGCTGCTCAGGGTGCTGCGGCCCAGCTCATCGTACAGGCCTTTGTGGACCAGCTTCTGCCAGGTCGAGACGGAATCCGAGCCCAGGGAATACAGGATCAGGACCTGGCGCTCCTCATCGGCGGCGGCAGCGGAGCCCAGCCACGCGAACGCGAGCCAGCAGCAAGCCAGAAGGCGAAGAACAGCAGTGCGCAGGGGCGAAGGTGGCATAAATTCCAAAAAGCACGGGCATTCATTTGCCCGGCGGAAAGTGTACCATGGGTAATTTCCCAGAATGCAATCTTAGTGGCAACAAAACAACAATTCAAAAATGTAGTATCAGGCCGCGCGCAGGGCATCGACGATCTTCAGGCGGGCCGCGCGCACGGCGGGCAGGAAGCCGCCGATGAAGCCCATGAACAGGGAAAACATCAGGGTCTTGGAGACGATGGCGGGACTGAGTTTGAAGCCGAAGGCCAGCTCGGAAAAGGACTGGAAGTTGGTAGTCGAGAATGACAGGAATTGCATGAAGGACGCGCAGAACAGCCCCGCCGCACCGCCCACCAGTGCCAGCAGCATGGCTTCGGTCAGGAAGGCGGCGAGGATGCTGCGGCGCTGGAAGCCGAGTGCGCGCAGGGTGCCGATTTCGCCGACGCGGTTGGCTACTGAGGCATACATGGTGATGGTGGCGCCGATCATGGCGCCGATCGAGAAGATGATGGACAGCGCCAGCCCCAGAATGCTGATGAAGTTGGACAGGGCCTTGGACTGGTCGGCATAAAAAGTCTGTTCGCGCTTGGCTTCCAGCGTCAGCCGTGGGTCGGATTCGATGTCCTTCTTGAAGCGCTCGAAGTCATTGCTGTCGGCCAGCCGTACGATCACGGAGGAATACGCCGAGCGGCGGAAGGCCTGCATCAGCTGATCGGCATCGCCCCAGATCTCGGAATCGAAACCGCTGTTGCCGGCGTCGAACAGGCCAACCACGGTCCACTCGCGCTGGCCGAAGCGCAGGGTTTCTCCGATGCCTGCGCCAACGAAGCGGCGCGCGATGCTGGCGCCCGCAATCACCTCGGATGCGCCGGGCCGGAACATGCGGCCCTCCGTCAGCTTCACTTGCGGACGCATGGCGGAGCCACGTTCGCTGACGCCGCGGATCACGATATTGGAGGGCTTGTCCGAGCCGCGCTTGGGCAGGGAAATCAGCACCACGGTTTCTTTCGACAGCATGGGCTGGCCGTCCGGGCCGAGGCCAATGGCGGGGTGGCTGGCGACTACGGATGCCTGCTTGCGGTCCACGCCACTCTGCACTTCCGTTTCGGCGGAACGGCGGATCACGACGACGTTGTTGTATTCGCCCGTGGTGACGAGCGTGGTGCGCAAGCCTTCATCCAGCATCAGCACCGTGGCGAATACGAAGACCACCAGCGCCAGGCCGCCTGCCGTGAGAATCGTGGTCAGGCGGCGCGTCCAGAGATTGCGGGCGATGTAGGAGAAGGGGACTTTCATCAGCCTATGCTCCGCAAGCCTTCAACGATGTTCACGCGCGTGGCGCGCAGTGTGGGCGCGATGGCGGCAATGGCGCCGACCGCCAGCGCAGCAAGGATCTGCTGCAGCACCGTCAGCGGCGCGACTTCAAACACGGGGAACATGGTGCCCATCAGTTTTGCGAAGCCGGCGGCGAGCGGGAACAGCAGCGCAACGCCCAGCAGGCAGCCGACCATGGCCAGTAGCAGCGATTCGCCGAAAATCAGCATGGTCAGGAAGCCCGGACCAAAGCCCAGCACCTTGAGCGTGGCGTATTCGGCCAGCCGTTCGCGGGCGCTCATCGCCATGGTGTTCGCCATCACGGCCATGATGATCACGATCACCACGAAGGACACTACGCGGATCGCCACCACAATCGCTTCCGACATCGACACAAAGCCCAGCTGGAAAGCTTTCTCCGTCTCGGTCAGGGTTTCGGCCAGCGAGTTGCGGAATGTGGCGTCGATGGCGGCAGAAATGGAAGCCGCATCTTCCGGCTGGCGGATCTCCACCACGTAAACGCCAATCTGGTTGGCCCGGCGCGGCGCCTGTCGCTTGATGGCTTCGTTGATGTAGTCCCAGTGGAAGAACATGGTGGCGGTGTTGGTGGTGGTCTTGGCGCCGTCGTAGATGGCGCGCACCACGAATTCCCAGGTGCCGGGATAAATGGTGCCCTTGATCGGAATGATGTCGCCCACCTTGAAGCCATACTGCTCGGCGAGTTTGCGGCCGACGATAGCGCCTTTGCGGTCGCGCAGGAAGGCGGCGCGGTCGGCTTCGGGCATCAGATAGTCGGGATAGATGTCCAGATAGCTCTTGCCGGAGATCGCGAACTGGGCGAAGAAGTTTTTCGGGTCCTGATAAACCCCGCCAAACCAGTTGGCGTAGCCGACGCCGGATACGCCATCCACGGCGCGGATACGGGCTTCGTAGGACAAGGGCAGGGGAAACACCAGCGAGGTGGCGTTGCGGGTGACGAGCGTGGTGG
>NZ_JBFRDW010000284.1:0-7241 GCF_052113985.1 Pseudoduganella sp. RAF53_2
GGATGACTATGTGCAGATCCACTCCGAAGGCAAGGCATATCTGAAGAACCAGCGCATGGCGGAGCTGGAGGAACAGCTGGACCCGGATAAATTCATCCGCATCCACCGCTCCTATCTGGTCAACATCGAGTGCGTGGCTCGCATCGAGCAGGCCAGCAAGGACAGCCACCAGGCCGTGCTGCAGGACGGCACGCGCCTGGCAATCAGCCGCAGCGGCTACCAGCGCATCCGCACCGTCATGCAGTAGCTTGCACCGGCCGCGCGCCATCCAGGCAGCCGAAGGATTGCAGCGTGGCGGCGACAGCGGTATCCAGCGGCGTGCGCGGTTCGGCGCCGCCCAGTGCCGCGCGCAAGGCTGCGTTGTCCAGATGGACTTCGCATTGCCACAGATAGCGCATTTCCTGCAGCTCGCACAATACCGTCACGAACGGCGACATCAGCTTGAACAGCCACCACGGCGTGCTGCGCAGCGCAGGCGCCTTGCCGGTGCGCGCATGGACGACGCGGGCGATGGACGACGCGATCTGCGTGCCGTCGGCGTCCCACTGGCCTTCCATGTGGTAGCGGGCGAAGATGGGCAGGGCGTCGGAGCGCTCAATCAGGCGGAACATGGTTTCGGCAACGTCCGGCAGATAGGCCCAGTGGTGGCCAACGCCCGGTTCGGCCGGATTGTGAATGGCGCGCACGGGCTGATGAGGCTTGACCAGGCCTTGCGTCATCCAGCTGTTGGCGGCGCCGGGGCCGAAGAAGTCGCCGGCACGCACGATCAGGCTGGGCACGCCCTCGGCTGCAGCGCGTTCCAGGCGGCGCTCCAGTTCGACGCGAATCGCACCTTTGCGGGTGTGCGGTTGCTGGGGCGCGTCTTCCGCGATCGGACCTTTCAGCTCCGGCGAGAAGTTGTAGAGGGTGCCGGGCAGCAGGATACGTGCGCCGCTGGCGCGTGCCGCAGCGATGGTGTTGTCGATCATCGGCAGCACCAGGCCGGCCCAGTTCTTGTAGCCGGGCGGGTTCACGGCATGGACGATCAGCGCCACGCCATTGGCTGCGGCTACTACGTCTTCACGCTGCATGGCGTCGCCTTGCAGCCATTCCAGTCCGTTCGGCTGCTGCGCCGCCGCGTTGCGATGCAGTGCTTTCACTTTCCAGCCGCCTGCCAGCAGACGCTGGGCCAATGCGCCGCCTACACCGCCGGTTGCGCCGAGAATCAATGCAGTCTTGTTCATGGGTGAATCCTCCTTGAACTGCATTGTGCGCCGGCGGCAAGTTAAAGAAAATTGGTTAAAGTGGCATGGTCGCTATACATAAATGCATAGGCCATGACGGAACCGAACTGGGACTGGTATCGCAGCTTCCTCGGCGTGCTGGATGAGGGCTCGCTGTCTGCTGCTGCGCGCACGCTGGGGCTGACGCAGCCGACCGTGGGGCGCCATATCGAATCGCTGGAGCAGGCGCTGGGACTGGCCTTGTTCACGCGCGCGCACGACGGCTACACGCCAACCGACGCCGCTCAGCATTTGCGGCCGTATGCGGCCTCGCTGGCGTCCAGCGCGGCGGCCCTGCGGCGCATGGCGAGCAGCCATGGCCGCGAGGGCGAGGTACGCGGCACGGTGCGCATTACGGCCAGCGAGATGGTGGGCGCGGAAGTGCTGCCGCCCATTATTGCGGACATGCGTGCGCTGCATCCTGCGCTGTCGGTCGAGCTGGTGCTGTCCAACCGCGCCGGTAATCTGCTGCAGCGCGAGGCGGATATCGCCGTGCGCATGTTCCGCCCGACGCAGGAAGCGCTGGTGGCGCGCAATCTTGGCACGATTGAGTTAGGTTTTTTCGCGCGCAGGGATTATCTGGAACGGCACGGCACGCCCGCCTCGGCACGCGATCTGGACAAGCACACCTTGATCGGCTATGAAAGCGAGAGCGATTACATCCGCAAGATGCGCAAGCAGTATCCAGTGCTGGAAGGCCTGCACTTCAGTTTCAAGTCGGACAGCGATCCGGCGCTGATTTCCGCGATACGCGCGGGCGTGGGCATCGGTATCTGCCAGGCGCCRCTGGCGGCGCGCAGTGGCTTGGTGCGCGTGCTGCCGCGGGCCTTGTCGATTCCTATGGAAACCTGGCTGGTCATGCACGAGGACTTGCGCGACAACCCGCGCTGCGCGGCGGCCTTTGCGGCGCTGGGCGAAGGCTTGGCTGCCTACGTGGCGCCGCCGACTTTCCACCAGGCCGGGAAGAGGGCCTGAATTTCGGGCTTGAGGAAGCGGTCGTCGATCAGGTGCACGGTGCCGCGGTCGGTGGTGGTGCGGATCACTCGGCCGGCGGCCTGCACGACTTTTTGCAGGCCGGGGTAGAGGTAGGTGTAGTCGTATCCCGCGCCGAAGATGGACTCCATGCGCTCGCGGATTTGCTCGTTGATCGGATTGACTTGCGGCAGGCCGAGGGTGGCGACGAAGGCGCCGATCAGGCGCGAACCGGGCAGGTCGATGCCTTCGCCGAAAGCCCCGCCCAGCACGGCAAAGCCGATGCCTGCGCTGTCGTCGCCGAAGCGGTCGAGGAAGGCGGCGCGTTCGGATTCGCCCATGCGGCGCGACTGGCGGAAGGCTGGAACTTGCGGGAATTGTTGCGCGAACAGGTCGGCCACTTTTTCCATGTAATCGAAACTGCTGAAGAAGGCCAGGTAGTTGCCGGGCTGCTGCCCGTATTGTTCGCCCATCAGCGCGGCGATCGGCGCCAGCGAGCGCTCGCGGTGCTGGTAGCGCGTGGAGATGTGGCCGGCCACGTTCACTGCCAGCTGCTCGGCGGCGAAGGGAGATTCGACGTCGATCCAGGCGGTGTCTTGCGGCATGCCGAGCGTGTCGGCGTAGTAGTTCCAGGGGCTGAGCGTGGCCGAGAACAGGGCCGTTGCATGCGCGGCGTCGAAGCGCGGCTTCAGGAAGGGCGCGGGCAGGATGTTGCGGATGCACAGTGTGGAGTTGGTCTTCGTGCCGCTGCCGGATCGGGTGATGTCGAACAGGGAGTGCTCGCCGAAGGTTTCTGCGAGACGCGCGAACAGCAGGCCGTTGAAGTAGAAGTTCAGAACGTCGGCGTCGAACCAGGACGGATTCTCGGCCATGTAGTCGCCGATGTCCGTGGTTGCGGTCTGCAGGGCGTGCATGAATTTGTCCGGCAGGGCGGAGTAGCTGGCGTATTCTTTTTCCTGCTCTTTTTCCAGCGCGGACCATTGACGGTGCACGCGGTCCAGCGCCTTGCGCAGCGCGTCGGGCGCGGACTTGCGCAGGATGCGCAGGCCGGTGTGATCCATGTCGGCCGAGTACATCTGGCGCGCACGGTTGACCATATTGTGCGCTTCGTCTGCCAGCACGGCCACCTTCCAGTCGTTCATTTGCGCGAGGCTGTACAGCATCGCGCTCAGGTCGAAGTAGTAGTTGTARTCGCCAATGATCACATCGGCCCAGCGTACCAGTTCGGATTGCAGATAGTAGGGGCAGACATTGTGCGCCAGCGCGACCTCGCGCACCGTCGCGCGATCCAGCGCGCGACCCGGCGCCATGGAACCCAGCGTGGCGCCGGCGGCGGCCGGCACGCGCAGCGCATCAGGCGACGCCAGCGCGCCAGCATCCGACGCGGCCGGATCGGCGCGCAGAGTATCCGCAGTGTCCAGCGCGGAGCCGGCAACGAGGGCGGCTGCGACGGTGCGGTGTGGAGCGGCTCGGGGCGGCGCGGCGCGGGTGAGGGCGGCGCTGCGGGCGGCGGGCAGGCGGTCGTAGAAGCCTGCGGCGAGGGGGCAGGATTCGCCGTGGCAGGCTTTGTCGGGGTGCTCGCAGGCGGTCGTCTTGGCGGCGAGTTCCAGCGCGCGCAGAGGCAGCAGCGGCGCGCTGCGCTGGATGGTTTCGACGGCGCCAAGCGCCATCGCGCGCCCGCTGGTTTTGGCGGCGAGGAAGTAGATCTTGTCCAGCCCATGTTCGGCGGACGCCTTCAGCAGCGGGAACAGCGAGCCGATACTCTTGCCGATTCCTGTAGGCGCCTGTGCCAGCAGTGAGCAGCCACGGGCGCTGGCCTTGAACATGGCTTCGGCCAGTTGCCGCTGGCCCGGCCGGAAGTCGGCATGCGGGAAACGCAAGCCGCGCAAAGCCGCGTCTCGCGCCTGGCGATGCGCGAGTTCCTGCTCGGCCCAGGCAACAAAGGCGCTGCATTGCTGCTCGAAGAAGGCCCGCAGCGACGTGGCCTCGGCGTCTTCGGTCAGCAGCGTTTCTTTTTGCGAGGCGATGTCGAAGTAGACCAGGGCAAGTCGCACGGACGGCAGGCCGCGCGAGGCGCAGAGCAGATGGCCGTAGACCTTGAGCTGCGCCCAGTGCAGATGGCGATGGTTGGCGGGCTGGCGCGACAAATCGCCGCGATAGGTTTTGATTTCTTCCAGCTGATTCTGGCGGGGGCAGTAGCCATCCGCCCGGCCGCGCACGTGCAGCGGACCAAAGTCGCCGGACAGCGAAATCTCGCGTTCGTAGTCGTCCGCGCGGCGAGAGGTGACAACGGCGTGACCTGCGATACCCTCCTGCGCCGTCGGCGTTGGCGTAAAGCGCAAATCGAGATCGCCCTGCTTGGCCGTGAACTCGCACAGCGCACGGACCGCAACGGTATAGCTCATGCCGCCCACTGCAAATAGCAAACGGACACCGGCATCTGATGCTCGGCGCAATAATCGATCCAGCGCAGCTGATTATCCTGCAAGCGGTCGCCGGGACCCTTCACTTCAATCATGTTGTAGCGCCGCTCCGCGGGCCAGAACTGGATCAGGTCAGGGAAGCCGCTGCGATTGGCCTTTACATCCTGCAGGATGCGCTCGAACCAGTGGCGCAGATGCAGCGCCGGAATGCAGTCCAGCGCATGCGCGACCAGCTCGTCATCCAGCGCATCCCAATACACGAACGGCGACTGGATGCCGTACTTGGCCTCGCGGTTGGCGAGAATCGTGTCGCGGTAGCGGCCATCTTCCAGCTGCGCGAAGCAGGCGGCAAACAAGGCGGAGCGGCGCAGATGGAAGTCGGCGCTATGCAGATCGGCCGGCGCGTGATGGAAGGGATGGAAGAAGGCGCCGGGGATGGCGGCAAAGATCGCGTCCCAGCACAGCAGGCCAAACAGCGAATTGGCCAGGGCGTTTTCCACGTAATAGCAGGGCACATCATCGCGCCACAGGTGATCGCGCACCACGCCCTCGGCCCACCATTCCTCGCTCGGCATCGGCAGGCTCAGATCGAGACGCTCGACCGGCGTCGCCTTGCGCGCCGGCTCGCGCATATGACCCAGCTTGCGGCGCAGGCGCGGCGCCATGCGCAGCAGGGACTGGCGCTCCGCTTCGCTCTCCGGCGCAGCTTGTGCGCGTTGCAGCCATTCGTAGGCGAGGCCGAAGCGCTCATGCTTCTCCAGCACGCGGACGGCGCGGGCACGCGCGCCGGGATAGGCGCACTGTTCGTACACGCTGAAGGCGCCCGGCCAGTCGGCGAGCTTTTCCAGCTGCTGGCCGATCTGGAATTGCAGCTTCTGGCGGCGGCTGTGCAGCCACTCATTGTCCGGCGATGGCGGCGGCATATCGGCCAGCACGGCCAGTGGATCTTCACCCTCCGCAAACCGTTCGCGGCAGGCGTGCAGGGCCAGGTATTCGTCGATATCGCGGCGCGAGCGGAAGCCGCGCGCCGATGGCGAAAACTCCACCTTTTCGTAGCGGTAGATGCCCAGATCGGACAGCACGAATTCCGACCAGTCCTGGTGGTAATTGCCGAAGAAAATCAGGCGCAGGCGGTCGCACAGGGGTTTGGATAGAATGCGCCAGGCGCGGTCCGGCGCCGCCTCGCCGCACCAGGCGGAAAAGCGGTGCCCGGCATCGTGCTGTTCGCGCAGGGCTTCCAGCTGATCGGCCTTGCGGGCCGCCCGTTCACCGCCAGTCAGGCCAAAGACGCCAATGATTTCGGGCTTTTGCAGAAGCTCGAACAGCTCGTCCAGCGTAACCACGGGATCATCCTCGATCCAGCCTTCGGCGCTCAGCGGCGCCGCGGCGGTAATCGTGCAGCCGATTTCCGGATAACTCAGCTTCGAGGCGCGAAACAGCTCGCCCTTGCGCATGACCATGCGCACGAACAGGGCGCGCGAAGGCTGGGGCAGGGTGGGAAAGCGGCTGAGAAAAGCGTTCTCTTCTTCATTGAGCAGATCGCTGTAGCGGTCGCCGATCCACTGCAAGACCTGGTGAAAGTTGTCCAGGTAATAAAACGGGTTGTCGAGAACTTTGAGCATCGGGGCGGAAGCGGGAAAAACTGTATTTTTATACAGTGTACCGCGACCGCCCCGCTATTGCACTAGTTAAGCACTATTTTTTGACCAGGTGCTCCGCCTGTTCGGAAACCTTGGCGATTTGCTGTTCGAAGGCGCTTACCGCTTGTCGGGTAGCGTTCGTAACCTGCTCGTAGCCGCTGAAGGCGTTTTCGATGGCCGCTTTGACGATCTGGACGGCGTTTTCCGAGCCTGGTTTCACGTTTTTGGTGACGTCTTCGATCAAGGCGCTCAGGTTGTTTTTGGCTTCAGCCAGGTGGGCGTCGGCAGCCTTGGTGAATTCGTTGTGGATCTCGGTAATGATTTCCGTCAGCTGGCGGTTATAGGCGTTGGTGGCGGCCATGCCGGGCTGAAGGCGGGCCGACATTACGGCGATTGCCGCTTTCGGATCGGTGGCCTGGGCCATCTGCTGGCTGGTGGCCATGCTTTGTTCGACACCGGTTTTGGCGGTTGTCATATTCAGGTCCACCACCTGCTCCAGGCCATGCACGGCCTTTTCGGTCAGAGTATTGAAGGTTTCGAGCTGAAACTGGAACAGCGCTTTGGTGGCGGCGGCGAACTGCTCGGGATTTTGAAACATACTTTCTCCTCTCTGGTTGGATACTTCGTTTGCTTCTTGCTTTTACTTCATTATTTCCCACGCCACGGCTTTGTGCAACGGGGATCGCGATATGGACCCTGGCCTTTTTCCCATCCGGGGCCCAGGGGGTATTGCGAACAGCTGCGGTGGCCATCGATTTTGCTGATCCACCAATACCATGGCGCTGGCTCCGCAAGCACGGGCGCGGCCAGCATGGCGAGGAGTAGGGCGAGACGTTTCATAGCGGTGCATTCATGGGAAGCCGCATTGTAAACCGGCTGCCTTGGCCGGGCTTGCTCTCGACGTCGATCTGGCCACCTAGTACGCCCGTCACGATGTTGTGCAC
>NZ_JBFRDW010000285.1:0-7197 GCF_052113985.1 Pseudoduganella sp. RAF53_2
GAAGGGAAGGGCATGGGCAAGTTCCATCCGATCAGCTGGTATCAGAACTACGACGGCGGCCGCTCCTTCTACACCGCTCTGGGACACCTCCCTGCAACCTACAGCGATCCGCTGTTCCGCCACCACCTCTTCGGCGGCATCTACTGGGCCGCCACCGGCCGCGGCCTGGAATAGCCCTGCAACCCTGGCAAAAAATCCGGCCACCAGCGTGGAATTGGCCAGCACAAGGCCGACGACCCAGCGCATTGACGCATGGAGTTCCTTTCGCAATTCCTTCAGCGCGAATTGCTCAACTGTGAGGCAGTTCGGGGCTTGCGGTTTTGAGGTTGGACAGGCTGGTGGAGGAAAAGTTCAGGGTGAGCTGCGCCATGCAGCCGAGGCAGAGCAGGGAGAACAGGGCGGCGCTGGCGATGGTGAGCGCGTAATTGTGGCCGGTGAAATCGAGCATGGGGCCTTGCACCGTGCTGACGAGAATGACCGCGAAGGCCACCATGATGTCCTTGCTCGAATTGAACCGAACGAAGTCGCGGCTGGCGAACAGTTCGATCGGCATCGACGACGCGGCGGTGAAGTAAGCGCCGGACATCAGCACGTGCGCGAGATAAAATCCGCGGAAGCTCGCCGCGTCATGCACCAGCAGATAGCCGCACACCGCGATCGCAAAGTAAGCGGCCATCAGTATCCCCGACACGCGCATGGCGCCGAAGCGGTCCACCAGCCAGCCTACGCCGAATGCCGTAGCGATCGACACGGCATAAGCGCTCGCCGTCATCGATCCCAGATCGGCCAGTGAAATGCCCAGGCTCTGCGCATAGCTCTGCGAGAAAGTGTTGAACGGTCCGAACGTCACGCCGGCGAACATGAACATCGCGCACTTCCACAAATAGCTGCCCTCCAGCCGGGGCCATGAGGCGTTCGGCTTGGGTGAGGGTGCATCGGGCAAAGGCTGCTCGCGCGTCAGTACGCACATGAGCGGAATCGCAGTCCCGAACACCAGTGCAATCGCCAGCAGGATCTCGAACAGATAAGCATCCGTCAGCGCAAACACGGAAGTGTTAAAGCCGATTGCCACACCCAGGCCGACGATGCGGAACACTGCATAGAAGCGGCCCACAAAGCCGCGCGGAATCACGTCGTTCACCAAGCCGCTGTACAGCGCCGTGGTGGTGATGGCCGCGCAATCGAAGACAGTCCAGAACAGGCAGAAGTAAGCGATGCCCAGTACCGGCAATCCCGGCGACCAGGAGCCCAGCACTGCATGCGTGATATGCGCGAAAGCCGGTGCAAAGGCTACGCACACCATGGCCAGCGCGCCGAGCAGGCCGGTGGCCAGCAGAAATGGCCGCCGCCTTCCCCAGCGGCTGCGGAAATGATCCGAGTAATAGCCAATGCGCGGCACGACAAAGACGCTGATTACCGCAGGCAGGGCGGACATCAGCAGTGAGATCGTGGTGTCGGTGGCGCCGTAGCGCCGCAGCACCACGAGGCCGGTCGGAATCGCCCAGCGGTCGCGCATGGCGATGCCCAGTTCGCCAACCAGCAGCCCGCACACGACCGCAGCCAGCCCCCACAGGGTATAGCGCAGAAGGGAGCCGGCGCGCTGCATGGGCCTCAGGCCGGAGCCGGTCCGGTGGAATTGCGGACTACCAGCTCGACCGGGAAGGCGATTCTTGCCGCGGCGGGCTCGCGGCCTTCGATCAACGCAACCACCTCGCTGACTGCGCGCACGGCCATGTCCTTGAACGGCTGGCGCATGGTGGTCAGGGTAGGGAAGACGTAGCTGGAGGTTGGAATGTCGTCGAAGCCGATCACCGAAATATCGGCCGGCACCTTCAGGCCCTTGCTGTTGATGGCGTCCATGGCGCCGAACGCCATTTCATCGTTGGCGGCAAAGATAGCGGTGGGGCGGGGCTCCAGTGCCAGCAATTTTTCCGTTGCGGAGAAGCCGCCCGATTGCGCAAAGGCGCCGTTGACCATCAATGCCGGATCATGCGGCAGACCCGCCTCCTGCAATCCGTCGAGATAACCCCGTTCACGCTCCGCGCTCTGGCCGGTGCCGGGATTGCCGCCGATGAAACCGATGCGGCGGTGGCCCAGCGACACCAGATGCTCCACCGCGATACGCGCACCGATGCGGTTTTCCGGCACCACGGACGGCATCTCGAATTGCCTGGCGTCGAAGCAGACCAGCACGGAGCTGAGCTTCTGTTGTTCCAGCACTTTCAGGAAGGTGTCCTGCGCGGTCGGCATCACCACCACCAGGCCGTCGCACAGCTTGGTAAGCATTTCGCTGGTGGCCATGCGGCCAGGATTGTCGAAGCGTTCGGCATTGAACATCAACATATCATAGCCCTGGCTGCGCGCCTCGTCGCCCACCGCGCGGATGATCTCGTGCAGCACTACCGGACCATAGCTGTTCACGAACACGCCAATCAGCTTGCTCTTATCGCCGCGCATGCGCCGCGCCAGCATATCCGGCGTGTAGTTCAGCTGCGCCGCGGCCGCCATGATGCGGGCGCGCGCTTCTTCGGATACATAGCCAACCCCGCGAATGGCACGCGAAGCGGTGATCGGGGCCACCCCGGCGATCTTTGCCACTTCACTGAGTTTGCTGGTTTTTCGCATAACTGATCATTTTTTCGATTATTTGCAGAAGAGCATGTGGTCACGATACCACATATTTTTCATCAATTCTAATGGATTTGTCAGCAAAATCAGACACTTACTGCCGGTTTCCGCTCATGGTAGTGATCATTTTGTGTGCAAGGCAAGTGTATGGTAACGTGGTCATATGCCTGTTGTCAGACGACTTGGGCATGCTAACAAACACAGAAAAACAGTCACGGAGACCAAATGAGAAAGACGATTCTTGCCACCGTTTTGCCCCTGGCTTTGGCAGCGGCTTACGGTAACAACGCAGCGGCGCAGACGGCCGCTCCTGCCGATGCAGCCGATGCCGCAACGCCGGCCGCTGCGCCGGACGCGCCAACCGCCCCGGTCGAAACCGTGGTGGTGACGGGCTTCCGTTCCAGCCTGCAGAAGGCTCTGAACCTGAAACAGCAGGCCATCGGCGTACGCGACTCGATCGTGGCGGAAGACATCGGCAAATTCCCTGAATCGAACGTGGCCGAATCGCTGCAGCGCGTGCCGGGTGTGATCCTGAACCGCGACGAAAGCTCGGCCGAAGGGCAGCGTATTTCGATCCGCGGTCTGCCGACTGAATATTCGGTCACCACGCTGAACGGCGCGCCGGTCAACACCACGTCCACCGCCACCATCGGCAGTGCGGCGCGCGGCTTCAACTACGACGTGTTCGCGTCCGAACTGTTTGGCCGCGTCGACTTCTACAAATCGCCACTGGCCGAATTGACCGAGGGCGGTCTGGGTGGCGTGGTGGACCTGCAATCGCCGCGTCCATTCGATAATCCGAAGCGCACCGTGCGCTATGCGCTGAACGGTTCCTACAACACCACTTCGGAGAAAACCGATCCTTCCGGCTTCGCGCTGTATTCGAACACCTGGGGCAACTGGGGCTTCCTGATCGGCGGTTCGCATTCGAAGGCCGTGAATAACCGGTCCGGCTTTGAAGCGACCGGCGGCTACAACAGCTCCTTCAATGGCAGCAAGAGCCCGGTGCAGGGTAACTTCGCCGTGGCGCTGGACTACAACGATCCGCGCGCCAATCTGTCCGGCTACACCAAGGACCAGATCGACAATGCCTTCCTGCCGCGTATCTACCGCTTCTACGGTTCGTCCAACGAGCGTACGCGTGATGGCCTGGTGTCCTCGGTGCAGTTCAAGACCGCGGAATTCGACTTCAGCCTGGATGGCATGTATTCGCGCCTGAAGAACAAGCGCGATGAGCTGTACTACGGCATCCTGGTCCGCAACAGCAAGACCACCGATCGCAATGCACCAGCAGGGCAGGCGGGACACAGCGGCTTCGTTCCATTGAACGTGCATATCGATCCGGATTCCAATCTGCTGACCGGCACCTTCGGCAATACCTCTTACAGCAGCGGCGTCACTTACACGGAAGATGAAACCAAGTTCGGCTACATCGCGGCCAACGGCAAGTGGACCCCAAGCAAAGGCTTCGCCGTGACCGGCCAGTTGAGCGCCAATAACAGCGATGCAATCAGCTATCAGGACACCTTGTCCGGCCAGATCTTCGGCGTCGATTCCACCATCGATTACGGTTCGGACCACGTCTATCCTTCGCTGTCTTCGCCGGTCGATTACACCAACCCGGCCAATTTCACGGGCTTCGGCATCGGCACCGGCTGGACCCGCGAGACCGACAAAGGCCGCCAGGGCCGCCTGGTGGCGGACTGGGATTACGGCCTGCCAGGCGACTGGAAGGGTCACCTGAAGGCGGGTCTGGTCTATGTCGACACCAAGAAGGGCGTCGACAAGCGCAACGCCACCACCGACATGACCGCCAAGCTGAATCAGCTGGGCGATGCGAGCCTGCGCAAGGGCATGACTTCCACGCTCCCGATCAGCAATCTGGACATGGGCGCCGGCTGGCCGCACCAATTCGGTACCTTCACGAAGGACTATACCTACGGCACCTTCGACCCGCTGGCCTTCAACACCTCGGCCACCTTCACGCCGGCGCAGAGCTTCACAGCCGACGAAAAGGTCAAGACCGCCTTCATCCAGTCCGACTTCAAAGGTGAGCTGTTTGCGGGCCACGAGCTGCGCGTCAACGCCGGTGTGCGTTACTCGAAGACCGAAACCGACATCGACAACTTCAAGAAGACCGGCAGCAACAACACCTATCAGCCAAACGAAGAACACGGCTCCTACAGCAATGTGCTGCCAGCTGTCAGCGCCGCCTTCGATATCACGGATGATCTGATGTGGCGTGCTTCCTACGGCAAGACCATCAGCCGTGCATCGCTGTCCATCATCGCTGCGCAGACCGTGATTCCCAATCCGTTCGACAACAGCGCTACGGCCGGTAATCCGAACCTGCGTCCGCAACAGTCGAAGAATCTGGATACGAGCCTGGAATGGTACTTCCAGCCGGGCGGCCTGCTGTCCGCCGGTTACTTCAACAAGAAGCTGACCGACGCCACGGTGTCGACCACGACTCAGACCACCTTCGGCGCACTGGGCTTGCCGGATACCGCACTGGGCGCCATCTTCTACACCCAGAACGGCAAGGTCGATCCAAACCTGCCGATGACGCTGCGTACCTACAGCAATGCGGGCGAGCAGACGCTGAAAGGCTATGAGCTGGCTTACCAGCAGTCCTTCACCTTCCTGCCGGAGCCGTTCAAGGGCCTGGGCGGGCTGGCCAGCTATACCCACATCGATCCGTTCAACAGCATGCCGTGGATTACCAATGCCGGTAAGCAGATCGAAGTCAATTCGGTGCCGAAGTTCGCATACAGCCTGACCACCTACTACGAGAACAACAAGATTGCGATGCGTCTCTCGTACAACTACAAGGGCCGTTCGCTGCATCCGGATAATCCGAAGAACAATGGCGATGACCTGATCCGCTGGCGCGCTGCCCGCGGCTACCTGGACGCCAACTTCACCTACAAGATCAACGAGAACCTGGAGTTCCGTGTGGATGCGATGAATCTCTCCAACACGCTGTCCTATGACTACTTCGAAGACGCCACCGGCAAGTACGGCGACGGCAAGAGCACGCGCATGGACTACGCCAAGTACGACGGGCGCACTATCAAGTTCGGCATTCGCGGCAAGCTGTAATGGATCGGCGCATGAAGAGACGACTCTGTCTGAAACTCGCCGTGGCTGGCATCGCAGCGCTGGCCACGGGCTGCGCGACAACGACAGGCGCTCCCGGCGCCGCCTCGCAAGAGGAAGTGCTGGGGGCTCTGAACCGGGCCAATGCCTACTGGCAGCGCAACAACGCTCCCGAGAAGTGGGCCTTCTGGGACGTGGCGGCCTACCATACAGGTAATATGGCGGCGTATGCGCTGACCGGCAACGAGGCCTGGCGCAGCTATTCGACGGCGTGGGCGGAGCATAATCGCTGGTTGGGCGCGAAGTCGGACGTGAAGGCGAACTGGAAGTACCAGTACGGCGAAACGGACGACAATGTGATGTTCGGCGACTGGCAGGTGTGCTTCCAGACCTACATCGACTTGTACAAGCGCGATCCGGCCAAAGATCCGCGCAAGATCGCCCGCGCACTGGAAGTGATGCAGTACGAGATGAGCACTCCCAACAGCGATTACTGGTGGTGGGTCGATGGCCTCTACATGGTGATGCCGGTGATGACGCGCCTGTACACCGTGACCGGCGAACGGCGCTACCTGGACAAGCTGCAGGAGTATTTCACCTACGCCGATAAGCTGATGTACGACGGTGAAGCGGGCATGTACTACCGCGATGCCAAGTACATCTACCCGAAGCATAAGGCGAACAACGGCGGCAAGGACTTCTGGGCGCGCGGCGATGGCTGGGTGTTCGCGGCCTTTGCACGGGTGCTGGCCGATCTGCCAAAGGATCATCCGTCTTATCCGGTCTTCGTGGAGCGCTACAAGCGCATGGCGGCGGTGCTGAAGCCTGTGCAGCATCCGGACGGTTACTGGACCCGCAGCATTCTCGATCCGCAGCAGGCGCCTGGTCCGGAAAGCAGCGGCACCGCGTTCTTCACTTACGGCTATCTGTGGGGCATGAATAACGGCTATCTGGACAAGGCCGAATATGCTCCCGTGGTGGCGCGCAGCTGGCACTTCCTGAGCAAGGTGGCGCTGCAGGCGGACGGCAAGTTCGGCTACGTGCAGCCGATCGGTGAACGCGCGATTCCGGGCCAGATCGTGGACCAGAACTCGACGGCGCCGTTTGGCGTGGGGGCCTTCCTGCTGGCGGCCAGCGAGATGGCGAGGTACGTGAAGTGATGGGTGCGGCGCGCCGCACGCTGGCCCGCGTTGCGTGTGTGGCGTGCGCGGCGTGCAGTCTGTCGCTCGTCGCCGGCACGGGGCAGGCCGCCGCGGCCAGTGCGGGTGCCGGCCATGCCGGTGCGGGTTATACGGGGGCGGGGCACGCGGGTGCTGCGCGCCCCGACGCCGCAGTGGGCGGAATGAGCGCGCCCGCTGCAGGCGCTCCGCCGCGCATTGTGGACATCGCGCCCGCGTGGGCGGCCAACTCCGTCAACGCCGTAGTCTTCCGCAAGAATTCCCTGGCCACTGCGGACGGCTGGCAGTACGC
>NZ_JBFRDW010000286.1:0-7180 GCF_052113985.1 Pseudoduganella sp. RAF53_2
GTATAGCGCATGCCTTCCGCCTTGTTCACCACCAGCAGCACCGGACGGCCCGACTTGCGCAGGAAGTCGGTAATGGTTTTGTCGTGCGGAGTCATGCCCTGGCGGCCATCCACCAGGAACACCACCACGTCCGCTTCCGCGACGGCCTGCTTGGTCTGCAGGGCCATCTGGAACATGATGCCTTCCTTCGCAACCGGCTCAAAGCCGCCGGTATCGATGACCAGGAACGGGCGGTCGCCGACGCGGCCCTCGCCATAGTGACGGTCACGCGTCAGACCAGGCAAGTCCGCCACCAGCGCGTCGCGCGAGCGGGTCAGACGATTGAATAAGGTCGACTTCCCGACGTTCGGGCGACCTACGAGTGCGATTACCGGCTTCATTTTCTTCTTATTACTCGGCCGCGATGGCGGCCACTGTTCCTGCTTGGGTTTGAACGATCATATTCGAGCCGGACAACAGCGGCACGGACTTAATCGCGCTGCTGTCGAGCGAGACTCGACCTAACAACGTGCCATCTTCCCGCGACAGGAAGTGCACATATCCATCATAGTCGCCCACGGCCACCAGGCGGCCGAAGGACAGCGGGGTGGACAGCTGGCGGTTGGCCAGGGTGTCCACTTTCCAGGCGCTGGCGCCGCCGTCGCGGGCGTAGGCAATCACGCTGCCCTTGTCGTCCGCCACGAAGACGAAGCGCTGATCCACCGACACGCCCACGTCAGACGAGGCATCCTTGGTCCAGCGGGCCACGCCCGTGTTCACGTCGAAGCAGCCTACCTTGCCCTGGAAGGTCACGGTGCAGATGTCCTGGTCGAACACCACCGGAGTGCCGCCGATGTCGGACACGCGCTCCAGTTCCGTGGCGCCCTTCGGCTCCGCGACCGGCACTTCAAAGCGCGGCACGCCATTGCTCAGGGCCAGGCCCAGCATGCGGCCGGCCGGCTGCGCCGCCACCACATTGGTGCCTGCGATGACCATGCCCGGCGCATTGCGCAGGGTCAGAGCCGGGGTCGGACGCTGAATGAACCAGCGCTTTTCGCCCGTCTTCTCATCGTAGGCGGTGATCTTGTTGTCCACGCTGCGCACGATCACATTGCCGCCGCCAATCACCGGCGTCGACAGGATCTCGCTGGAAGCCTGGGTGGTCCACAGCTCCTTGCCGCTATTGGCATCGAACACCAGGACCTTGCCCTTGACGCCGCCCACAACGACCACGGTGCCATCGCTGCCTACGCCTGCCGTCAGGTCGGTGCCGGCCTTGACATGCCACTGCTGTTTGCCGCTGTTGGCATCCAGGCGGTCCACATTGCCGTCCGCATCGGCCACGAACACGCTGCCGTTGACCAGGGCCGGGTTGAACACGTTGGCGCCCGCCTTGTTCATCGAGTGCTTCCACACGATCTTGGCAGGAATCGGCGACTTCAGCTCGACCAGCTTGGCGGGAGCGTTCTTGTCTTCCTTCTTGAACGGATTCAGCTTGCTCATGGTGCTGCAGCCGGAGATGGCCAGCGCCATCACGCTCAGTGCAATAACTTTTCCAGTAACGCGCATGCGATTAGGCCTTCTCTTCCGGTACGGTGCCGCCGATCGATTCGAGCTTCAGCTGGATCAGCTGACGGCCCGGGCTCTTCTTGTCGCTCGATTCCAGCGCGGTCTTGTAAGCAGCGCGCGCTTCCTCCAGCTTGTTCTGTGCGGCGAGGATATCGCCCTTGCGGTCAGCAGCGGCAGCCTTGAACTGCGGCAGCGCTTCGCCGGACACCAGCTTCAGCGCTTCGTCGTACGCTTTCTCGTCCAGCAGCACGCCGGCCAGGCGGATTTGCGCGATGGCTTTGTATTCGTCGTTGCCATGATCGATCACCCATTGCAGCTGGGCCTTGGCGGACTTCAGATCCTTCGCATCGAAGGACGACTTGGCAGCCGACAGCGCGGACATTTGCGCGTAAGCGGTGCTGCCGAATTTCGATTCGATGTCGCCGGCGGTACGCAGCACCTTGGCGTTGTCCTTGCCGATATTGCCTTGCAGGTCTTCAAACAGCACGGATGCTTGCGCTGCCTGGTTGCGCTGGTAGTAGTTCCAGCCGGTCCAACCCGAATAAGCCGCCAGGCCCGCGATGATCACCCAGGTGCTCGCATTGCCGTATTTCGCCCACCACGCCTTGAGAGTAGCAAGCTGTTCTTGTTCTTCGAGATCGTATGCCATGGTTCTGTCTTTATCGCTTTATCGATTAATGGTAGTGGGAGTGGTGGTGATGGGTCGGATCGTCGCATTCGTCTCCACAGCCTGCGATCTGATCCACGATGTAATCCACCACGCCTTCAAACGGCACGGTGGCTTGCTGCTGTTCGCTTTCTTCGCCGCGCAGCGCTTTCACATTGGCTGCCTTGTTGGCGATTTCGTCTTCGCCGATGATGACCGCGTAGGAAGCACCGCTGCCGTCCGCCTTCTTCATCTGCGACTTGAAGCTGCCCGCGCCGCTGGCCGCAGCGCAGTGCAGGATCACATCCAGGCCCGCATCGCGCAGGCGCTCGGCCAGCACAAAGCTCTGCATCTGCGCTTCATCGCCCTGGTGCACCATGTACACGTCGCACTGGCGTGGCTGGGCGGTGTCGCCCAGGCCTTTCATCAATTCGATCAGGCGCTCGATGCCCATCGCGAAACCGACCGCAGGCGTTGGCTTACCGCCCGACATTTCGATCAGAGGGTCATAACGGCCGCCGGCGCACACGGTACCCTGCGCACCCAGTTCGTCGGTCACCCATTCGAACACGGTGCGGTTGTAGTAATCCAGGCCGCGCACCAGACGCGGGTTGACGGTGTACTGGATGGCGTTCATGTCCAGGATCTTCTTCACGCCATTGAAGTGGGCCAGCGATTCCTCACCCAGATAGTCCAGCAGCTTCGGCGCGCCGTTCACCATGGCCTGCATGGCCGGGTTCTTGGTGTCCAGGATACGCAGCGGGTTGGTGTTCAGGCGGCGCTTGGCTTCCGCGTCCAGCAGCTCTTCGTGCTGCTGCAGGTAGGCGATCAGGTCCACGCGGTGGCGCGCGCGCTCTTCGGCGTCGCCGATGGAGTTCAGTTCCAGGCGCACGTTCTGCAGGCCCAGATCATCCCACAGGCGGCGGCACATCATGATCATTTCGGCGTCCACGTCCGGACCGGTGAAGCCCACGGCTTCCGCGCCGAACTGGTGGAACTGGCGGTAGCGGCCGCGCTGCGGACGCTCGTGGCGGAACATCGGTCCCTTGTACCACACGCGCTTCGGGCCTTCGTACACCAGATTGTGCTCGATCACCGCGCGCACTACACCGGCCGTGCCTTCAGGACGCAGGGTCAGCTTGTCGCCGTTCATGGAGTCTTCGAAGGAGTACATCTCCTTTTCCACGATGTCGGTCACGGCGCCGATGGCGCGCGTGAACAGGCGCGTTTCTTCCACGATCGGCGTGCGGATCTGCTGGAAGCCATAGCTTTGCAGCACCGACTGCGCGGTGTTTTCAAACAGTTCCCACAAGTGGGCTTCGGACGGCAGGAGATCGTTCATCCCCTTTACGCCGGTAATCTTTTCGGCTTTGGACATTTTATTAAGCTGCTTTGCTGTAGTTCTTTTTCACGTAATCGAGCACGATGGTCTGGAACTCCTGCACGATGCCTTCACCGCGCAGGGTCGCCACTTTCTGGCCGTCGACAAACACCGGCGCGGCCGGCGATTCGCCAGTGCCGGGCAGGCTGATGCCGATATTGGCGTGCTTCGACTCGCCCGGTCCGTTGACGATGCAGCCCATCACGGCCACGTTCATCGCCTCCACGCCGGGGTAGAGTTTTTTCCATTCAGGCATCTGTTCGCGCAGGTAGCTCTGGATATCGTCCGCCAGTTCCTGGAACACGGTGGACGTGGTACGGCCACAGCCCGGGCAGGCAATCACCATCGGGGTGAATTTGCGCAGGCCCATGGTCTGCAGGATTTCCTGGCCTACCACCACTTCCTTGGTGCGGTCGCCGCCCGGTTCCGGGGTCAGCGAAATGCGGATGGTGTCGCCGATGCCTTCCTGCAGCAACACCGACAGCGCGGCGGTCGACGCCACGATGCCCTTGCTGCCCATGCCCGCTTCAGTCAGGCCCAGGTGCAGCGGATAGTCGCAGCGCTTGCCCAGTTCGCGGTAAACGGCGATCAGGTCCTGCACGCCGGAGACTTTGCAGGACAGGATGATTTTGTCGCGGGCCAGGCCCAGTTCTTCGGCGCGCTGCGCATTCTCGATGGCGGAGGTGATCAGCGCCTCGTACATCACGGCTTGCGCACTCCACGGATTTTCGCGGGCCGCGTTTTCGTCCATGATGCGCGCCAGCAGGGCCTGATCCAGCGAGCCCCAGTTGACGCCGATGCGCACCGGCTTGTCGTGTTTCGCCGCCACTTCGATCATCTGTGCGAATTGCGTATCGCGCTTGGCGCCCTTGCCCACATTGCCCGGGTTGATGCGGTACTTCGACAGCGCAGCGGCGCAGTCAGGATAATCGGTCAGCAAGGTGTGGCCGTTGTAGTGGAAGTCGCCCACCAGCGGCACGTCGACGCCCATCTTGTCCAGCTGGTCGCGGATATACGGCACGGCAGCTGCGGCTTCCGGACGGTCCACCGTCAGGCGCACCAGCTCGGAGCCGGCGCGCGCCAGTTCCTTGATCTGGATCGCGGTCRCCACGGCATCGGCGGTGTCGGTATTCGTCATCGATTGCACGACGACCGGCGCGTCGCCGCCTACCCAGATCTTGCGCTCACCGTACTGCACCAGCACGCGGCGGCTGGCGCGGCGTGCCAGAGGTCCCGAAGGGATGGGGTTGTTCGAATCGGTCATGTGCTTCACTCTTTACTTGATGTTGACGCGAGAGATGGTGCCACCCGGTACTTGCGGCAGGTCCAGCGGCGCACCTTGCAGGGTCGCCTGCACGCCGGACGGCTTGCCGACGATGATCAGGTCCTTCGCACGCACGTCAAAGCTCTGCGTGTCGCCCGCCTTCACCAGGCGCGCGATCAGCGAGTTCGAGCCCGGACGGCGAATCTCGATCCACGAATCTTCATTCACTTTCAGCACCAGCTTGCCGCCACCTGCGGCAGGCGCGGCTGCCGGTACGGCCGCAGCCGGGGCAGGCATTGCCGCCACCGGCGCTTGCGCGACAGGCTGCGCCGCAGCCGATGCAGGTGCAGGTGCAGGTGCTGCAGGCTTGCCCGCCGGCGCAGCAGCTCCCRCCGCGGTTGCGGCCGGAGTTGCCTGCGCTGGCTGCGCGCTGGCCGGTGCCGGCGCGGTCACGCCAGCCGGTGCAGCAGTCGTTGCGCCAGGCGCGGTTGCCGGTGCCGCCGGAGCTGGATTCACGCCAGCGCCAGGCACCACGGCCGGTGCATTGGACGCGCTGCCTGCTGGCGGCGGTACGGAAATCAGCGGCACGGACGGCGACTGCAGCGGCGCCTGATCGGCAGGCTGCGCGGCTACCGGAGCGGCCGTCGTGGTCTCGGGTGCCGGCGTCTCCGTCACAACAGCCGGATTCTTCGCGCCGAAGGTCGCCGGCGAAATATAGCCAGCCTTCCAAGCGCCGGCAACGGCGATCAGGGCCACCACGCCAATGCCGGCCACAATGGCGCCAACCGGCTTGGACTGGCGTTCAGTCAGCGTCGGAAAACGCGATTCGCTGAACGAGGCAGTGACCTTGGTTGGACGCACGGTCGCCGTCGCGTGGCCGGCTGCGCCCTCCACTTCAACCATCGCCACCAGCGGCGCCGGATCGAGGCGCACGGCTTTGGCGTAGGCGCGGATGAAACCGCGCGTGACAGCCATATTTGGCAAAGCATCGTAGTCCGCGTTTTCAATCGCGATGACCTGACGCTGCGCCAGCTTCARCTGGTCCGAAATCTGTTCCACCGACAGGCCCATCGCTTCACGCGCGGCCTTCAGCTCTGCTCCGGGCGTAGAAGCATGACGCTGATGTTTCGGCTCTTCCTGCCATTCTTCCATTGGTACCCCTGTCTCACTCATCAAACGCCCCACGTTGATACGCAGCGTACTCGGGCGAATCCGCATGGTGACGACGCAGCTGGGTCACCCAGCCTTGCTCCGCACCCTGGTCACCCATTTTGTGCTGCACCTTAATCGCCAGCCACAATATATCGGCTGACAGGCTATCCGTCTTCGCCACTTTGCCCAGCCGAGTGATAAAGAAATTCGCGCGCGTGTAATCGCGGCGCTGGTAATACACCTTGGCCAGGTTGGCGTTCGTAATCGGCAGGTCCGGCGTCAGCTGCAACGCCTGCAGCAGGTATTTTTCCGCCAGACCGTAGTCCTTGATCTTCAGGGCGCAATCGCCCGCATTGTTCAGCGCACTCGCCGGCGACTGGTACATGCGATTGCCCAGCGCCGCATCGAAATACTTGAACGATTCCCGCACTTTGCCGTTCTGGCACAGATAGGAACCGTAGTTGTTGTTCAGTTCCGGATGATCTGGCGCCAGCTTCAGCGCATGCAGGAAGTTATCGTTCGCCAGTTCCTTTTCGCCCATGCGCATGTAGATCACGGCGCGCATGCCGTAAGCATCGGCATACGTCGGGTCGGCGGCAATCGCCTTCTTGATCTCGTCCAGCGCAGTCGGCAGTTGCCCCTGCTCGAAGTAGCCGACCGCCAGCTGCATGCGGATGTCGGCGCGCTTCTGGGCCGACGTCGTATCGGACGCGGTCTTCAGTTCTTCCTTGCCGCTGGGGTTAGTGCCGGTCCCCGCGCAGCCAGCCAAAACAACGGCCAGCGCAACGGCGGCCAGGCGCAGGCTGCGGCGCTGGGCGAAGTCGGTCATCAGGAACGGATCTCCACAATCTTGCCGAAATCGGCGCCGTACTTCTGCTGATACTCGGTCATCTTGCCCATACGCTCCTGCACGCGGGTACGGTCTTTCACCTCGCCTGCCAGCTGGCCGCAGGCCGCGTCGATATCGTCGCCGCGCGTCTTGCGGATGGTGGTCACGATGCCCGCGTTCATCAGAATCTCAGCGAAAGCCTTGATGCGCGGGTTCTTGGAGCGCAGCAGGCCCGATTCCGGGAAGGGGTTGAAAGGAATCAGATTGAACTTGCAGTTAATGCCGTATTCCGGGTGATTCACCAGGGCGATCAGCTCGCGCGCATGCTCGTCGCTATCGTTGTAGTTATCGAGCATGCAG
>NZ_JBFRDW010000287.1:0-7168 GCF_052113985.1 Pseudoduganella sp. RAF53_2
CCGGTGAGTTTTGGCATTGCGTTGTTCCTGACCGAGATCTGCCCGGTCTGGCTGCGCCGCCCGCTGGGCACGGCGGTTGAGCTGCTGGCCGGCGTACCATCCATCATCTACGGTATGTGGGGCCTGTTCGTGTTCGCGCCGATGTTCGGCACGTATGTGCAGCCGCTGCTGAAAGCCACCCTGGGCCAGCTGCCCTGGATCGGCGTGCTGTTCAGCGGCCCGACCATGGGTATCGGCATGGTGACTGCCGGCCTGATCCTGGCGGTGATGATTATTCCTTTCATCTCATCCGTGATGCGCGACGTGTTTGAAATCGTGCCGGCCGTGCTGAAAGAATCGGCATACGGCCTGGGCTGTACCCGCTGGGAAGTGGTGCGCAAGATCGTTCTGCCTTACACCAAGACCGGTGTGGTCGGCGGTGTGATGCTGGGCCTGGGCCGCGCGCTGGGCGAGACCATGGCGGTGACCTTCGTGATCGGTAACGCCAATGAACTGAGCGGCTCGCTGTTCGCGCCGGGTAACAGTATCGCTTCCACTCTGGCCAATGAATTCGCAGAGGCGTCGACGCCGCTGCACGTGTCCTCGCTGTATGCGCTGGCACTGTTCCTGTTTGTGATTACCTTCATCGTGCTGTCCGCCGCGAAGCTGATGTTGATGGGCATGTCGCGCAAGGAGGGCGTGAAATGATTAATACGAATAATCCCGTTTATCGCCGCCGCCTGCTGGTGCACCGCGCGGGCATCGCCCTGTCGGTTGGCGCCATGGCGTTCGGCCTGATCGCACTGCTGTGGATTCTGGCGACCCTGCTGGTCAACGGCGTGGGCGCCCTGAGCGGCTCCATGTTCACCGCCACCACGCCCGCTCCCGGCAGCGAAGGCGGCGGTTTGTGGAACGCCATCTTCGGTTCGCTGCTGATGGTCGGCTTGTCCACCCTGGTGGCGACCCCGATCGGCATCCTGGCCGGCATTTATCTGGCCGAATACGGCGACGATAACAAGGTTGCGCAGGTAACCCGCTTCGTGACCGACATCATGCTGTCGGCGCCGTCGATCGTGATTGGCCTGTTCGTGTACGCCCTGTACGTGGCGAACCTGAAGCACTTCTCCGGTTTCGCCGGTTCGCTGGCGCTGTCCCTGATCGCCATTCCGGTGGTGGTGCGCGCTACCGACAATATGCTGCGCCTGGTGCCGAACTCGCTGCTAGAAGCCGCTTACGCACTGGGCACCCCGCGCTGGAAAGTATCGACCATGGTGCGCCTGCGCGCCGTGAAGGCTGGCGTGGTGACCGGCGTGCTGCTGGCTGTGGCCCGCGTGTCCGGCGAGACCGCACCACTGCTGTTCACGGCCCTGAACAACCAGTTCTTCAGCGCCGACATGAATCAGCCGATGGCTAACCTGCCGGTGGTGATTTATCAGTTCGCGATGAGCCCATACGACAACTGGCGAGCCCTGGCATGGGGGGGCGCGCTGCTGGTGACCTTCAGCGTGCTGGGCCTGAATATCCTGTCGCGTACCGTATTTGCACAGAATGCGCCGAAATAATCCAAGACTAAAGAGATCATGACCCAAGCAAGCAAAATTATCGAAATCTCCGGCCTGAACTTCTACTACGGTAAGACGCGCAGCCTGCACAATGTCAACCTGGACATCCACGAGAAAAAAGTAACCGCCTTCATCGGCCCGTCCGGCTGCGGCAAATCGACCCTGCTGCGCACGCTGAACCGCATGTACGACCTGTACCCGGGCCAGCGCGCGGAAGGCACGATTGCCTACCGCGGCCGCAATATCCTGGAAGCAGGCCTGGACGTGAATATGCTGCGCGCCAAAGTGGGCATGGTGTTCCAGAAGCCGACTCCGTTCCCGATGTCGATTTACGATAACATCGCGTTCGGCGTGCGACTGTATGAAGACCTGTCCAAGGGCGAGATGGACGAGCGCGTGGAATGGGCGCTGAAGAAGGCCGCCCTGTGGACCGAAGTGAAAGATAAATTGAGCAAGAGCGGTTTGTCGCTGTCCGGYGGCCAGCAGCAGCGTCTGTGCATCGCSCGCGSCGTGGCTGTGAAGCCGGACGTTCTGCTGCTGGACGAGCCGACTTCCGCACTGGACCCGATCTCGACGTCGAAGATCGAAGAACTGATTAGTGAGCTGAAGCTGGATTACACCATTGCCATCGTGACCCACAATATGCAGCAGGCAGCGCGCTGCTCGGACTACACGGCCTATATGTACCTGGGCGAGCTGGTGGAATTCGGTGAGACCGACCAGATCTTCATGAATCCTGCGCGTAAAGAAACCCAGGATTACATCACTGGCCGCTTCGGCTAACAAAAAAATTACATAAATTCGGAGAGATTGCCATGATGGGCGAACATTCAAGCAAGCAGTACGATCACGAACTGGAAGCGATCCGCTCCAAGGTTCTGCTGATGGGCGGCATCGTCGAGACCCAGTTCCTCGACGCCATGACCTGCTTCCGCATCGGGAACATTGAGCGCGCCGACCGCGTGATCCGCGAAGACGACAATGTGAACCAGCTGGAAGTGCAGCTGGACGACCAGTGCAGCCACCTGATCGTGCGCCGCCAGCCGACCGCCAATGACCTGCGTACCGTGATGGCCACCATCAAGGTCATCACCGACCTGGAACGCATCGGCGACGAAGCGGCCAAGATCGCCCGTACCGCCAAGAGCCTGCACGGCCGCGGCGCGGTGACCGTGAACCACTACGAAATGGTGCGTTCCATCGCCAATGCGACCAGCGATCTGCTGCACGATGCGCTGGACGCTTTCGCCCGCAACGACGGCAAGCAGGCGCTCCAGCTGATCGCCCAGGATGCGATCATCGACCACGAGTTCCGCTCCATCATGCGCAATCTGATTACCTTCATGATGGAAGATCCGCGTACAATCTCGGCGGCACTGGACACGATGTGGGTGGCCAAGGCTATCGAGCGCATTGGCGATCACGCCAAGAACATCGCCGAATACGTGATCTATGTGGTGGAAGGCAAGGACATCCGCCACAGCCGCGTTGCCGCACCCGCACCCGAGGCCAGCCCAGAATAAGGTAAGCAATGGCATCGGATAAGACGACTGTACTGATTGTTGAAGATGAACCGGCGATCGTTGAGCTGGTGACGTTCTCCTTGCGCGAAGCCGGCTGGCATTGCGTTTCTGTGCAGAGCACGCAGGAAGCCTGGGAATACATGCAGACCCGTACCCCGCAGCTGGTGCTGCTGGACTGGATGCTGCCCGACCAGAGCGGCCTGCGCCTGCTGGCGCGCATTCGCGGCGACCGCCACTTCGGCAATGTCCCCATCATCATGCTGACGGCAAAGAGCATGGAAGAGGACAAGCTGGCTGGCCTGAACAGCGGCGCCGACGACTACATCACCAAACCGTTCTCGCCACGCGAGCTGCTGGCCCGTTCGCGCGCGCTGCTGCGCCGCAAGAGCCCTGAGCTGGCGGAGACGCTGATGAAGGCCGGTCCGGTCACGCTGGACCCGGTCAGCTGCACCGTATCGCTGAACGACAGCAAGATCGACATCGGCCACGCCGAGTACAAGCTGCTGAAGTTCTTCCTGGCCCACCCGGAGCGCGTGTTCTCGCGCAGCCAGCTGCTGGACAAGGTGTGGGGCGACCACGTGGTCATTGAGGAGCGTACCGTGGATGTGCATGTGCTGCGCCTGCGCAAGGCGTTGAAAGAGGCTGAACACCTGATCCGCACGGTGCGCAGCGTCGGCTACATGCTGTCCGAGAAATCATGAACCCGCTCGTTCTGTTCTGGGTGCCCGTTGCCGTGCGCATGGGCCTCCTGCTGGCCGCGGCGGGCCTGGCATGGTGGATGTTCGGACCATCGGCTGCGGCCTTCGTGACCTTCGTCGGCATGCTGGCGTGGATTCTGATCCAGCTGCGCTACCTGTTCCAGGCCAGCCAGTGGCTGGACGATCCGCAAAGCAGCCGCCTGCCGGATGGCTGGGGCGAGTGGACCGGCGTGTTCGCGCGCCTGTACCGCCTGCGCCGCGACGACGAAAAGAACCAGGCTGAATTGACCGAGTGGCTGGCGCGCTTCCGCCAGGCCATGCACCTGCTGCCGGACGGCGTGGTCATCATGGACGACGTGCTGTTCCTGGAGTGGTGTAACCCGGCTGCGGAAGAGCACCTGGGCCTGCGCCATGACCGCGACAAAGGCATGCGCGTGACCAATCTGGTGCGCAGCCCGGACTTCATGGATTACCTGATCCTGGGCCGCTATGAGCAGCCGCTGACGTTGAGCTTCCGCGAGCGCAAGCTGATCGTCCACATCATCCCGTTTGAAAACCGCCGCCAGATTCTCGTCACGCACGATGTGACGGAAACCCAGCGCGCGGAGATGATGCGCCGCGACTTCGTGGCCAACGCTTCGCACGAACTGCGAACGCCGCTGACCGTGATCGTGGGCTTCCTGGAAATCGCTGCGTCGATGGATCTGGATGCGGAAACCCGCGCTTCGCACCTGAAGCTGATGATGGAGCAGGGCCACCGCATGCAGCACCTGATCGAGGACATGCTGACGCTGTCGCGCCTGGAATCTGTCGATCATCCGATGCGCCCGGAGCGCGTGGACGTGACCAAGCTGATGGAGCAGCTGCTGCACGAAGGCCGCGCGCTCTCCAACGGCAAGCACACCATCGAACTGGAAGTGAAGGGCGGCGACGTAATGGGCAGCGTGGACGAACTGCACAGCGCCTTCGGTAATCTGGTGTCCAACGCGGTGCGCTACACGCCGGTGGGCGGTACCATCCATCTGCGCTGGGAAGATACGCCAAGCGGCGTGCAGTTCCAGGTGCAGGATACGGGCATCGGCATCAACCCTGAGCACATCTCGCGCCTGACCGAGCGTTTCTACCGCGTGGACAAGAGTCGCTCGCGCGAGACGCAGGGCACAGGCCTGGGCCTGGCCATCGTCAAGCACGTGCTGCTGCGCCACAGCGGCAAGCTGACCATCACCTCGGAAGCAGGACACGGCAGCACCTTTACCGTCAGCCTGCCGAAGGCACTTTCCAGCGCGCCGCAGCAGGTCGAGACCCTGGTAGGGCCGGAACAGACGGTGTGATGTCCGGTATGCGTTACAATCTGCACGCTCAACCCGTGCAGATCTCATAACCATACATGTATTTGAAACGTTTTACCCTGGCCGCGCTGGCAGCCCTGGCGCTGGCCGGCTGCCAGACAAATCCAACTCCATCCCAGCCCGTTGCGGTGCCGTCCGGTGCCGTGCAGCCGGTTACGCCTGGCTCACCCACAACACCTGACGCGCACGCCACGGCGCCGGCGCAGCCGGCCGTCGTTGAAGCGCCTCCGCAGCTGCGCAAAGTCCGCATTGGCCTGGCTCTCGGTGGCG
Source organism: Pseudoduganella sp. RAF53_2 (assembly GCF_052113985.1). NCBI lineage: Bacteria > Pseudomonadati > Pseudomonadota > Betaproteobacteria > Burkholderiales > Oxalobacteraceae > Pseudoduganella > Pseudoduganella sp. RAF53_2. The sequence continues at coordinate 5,382 of NZ_JBFRDW010000287.1, forward strand.
GCGCCRCGCGCGGCTTCGCGCACATCGGCGTAATCAAGGCCCTGGAATCGAATGGCATCACGCCGGACCTGGTGGTCGGCACCAGCGCGGGCAGCGTGGTCGGCGCGCTTTATGCGGCCGGTAACAACGCCAGCACTTTGCAGAAGATGGCCTACGATATGGACGAATCGGCCATTTCCGACTGGGCGCTGCCGCTGTTCGGCAAGTCGTCCGGCGTGCTGAAAGGCGAGGCCTTGCAGGCGTATGTGAACAAGGCGGTGAACCACCGCGCCATCGAGAAGCTGAAGATCCCCTTCGGCGCCGTGGCGTCCGACCTGAAGACCGGCCAGCCGATTCTTTTCCAGCGCGGGAATACGGGCATGGCTGTGCGCGCCAGTTCCGCCGTGCCGGGCGTGTTCCAGCCGGTGACGATTGCGGGCCATACCTATGTCGATGGCGGCCTGGTGGCGCCGGTGCCGGTGCGCTTTGCGCGCGAGATGGGCGCGGACTTCATCATCGCGGTCAATATCTCGACCCAGGCTGAATCGCAGCAAACCAATTCTTCGCTGGAGGTCATCATGCAGACCTTCTCCATCATGGGCCAGCGCATCAACCAGCTGGAGCTGCGCGATGCGGACATCGTGATCCAGCCGCCGCTGGGCAAGATGGCGTCCAGCGATTTCAAGAACCGCGCCGTGGCCATCCAGGCCGGCGAGCGTGCCACCATGGCCGTGATGGGCCAGATCAAACAGAAGCTGAAAGCGCTGCGCGAGCAGCCTGCAGTGCAATAAGGAAGAGAACCATGCAAACCAAGCCGTACCTGTCCCTGGAAGATGTGAAGAAGATTGCTGCCGGCTGCGAAGCTGAAGCCAAGGCGAATAACTGGGCCGTGAGCTTTGCCATCTGCGACGATGGCGGCCACCTGCTGTGGTTCCAGCGCCTGGATGGCGCGGCGCCGATGTCCTCGCACATTGCTCCTTCCAAGGCGCGCACTGCCGCGCTGGGCCGCCGCGAATCGCGCATCTACGAAGAGATCATTAACAACGGCCGCACTTCCTTCCTCAGCGCGCCGGGCGTTGAAGGCATGCTGGAAGGCGGCGTGAATATTGTGATCGACGGCCACACGGTTGGCGCGGTGGGCGTGTCCGGCGTGAAGTCGACGGAAGATGCGCAGATCGCCAAGGCGGGTATCGCCGCGCTGGGCTAAGGCCTTCGCTGCCGGCTTCGCCGCTCCCTTCGCGCATGGACCTGGTGCTCGCTCCCGCTGTCGTCGGCGATGCCGATGACCTGCTGGCGTTCGAGTCGGCCAACCGCGCGTGGTTTGAACACTGGGTCGTTCCGCGCGATCCTTCTTACTACAGCATCGAGATGGTCCGCGCTTCGCTGGCGATTGCCCAGCGCGAGCGCGATCTCGACCTGTCGCATCAATATCTGCTGAAATCCGGCGGCGAAATTATCGGCCGCGTGAACCTGACTGGGGTGCAGCGGGTGGCCTTCAACAAGGCCTCGCTGGGCTACCGCATCGGCCAGGCTCACGCCGGCCGCGGCGTGGCCTCGCGCGCAGTGGCGCTGCTGCTGGATGAAGCGTTCGGCAAACTGGATTTCTGGCGCATTGAAGCCAACTCGCGGCCTGAGAATGCGGCTTCCGTGCGCGTGCTGGAACGCAATGGCTTCCGCGCCTACGGCCGCGCCACGCGCAGCATGCAGCACCAGGGCGCCTGGTACGACCAGATCCTGTTTGAGCGCCACCGCGACGCGGCCTAGCGCGCGAAGACTCCACGCTACCCGCATCTAGAGCGCCTGCGCCC
>NZ_JBFRDW010000288.1:0-7149 GCF_052113985.1 Pseudoduganella sp. RAF53_2
CGCTTGGCCTGGTCCGCGGCCGTGCGGAACACCCAGTCGCCGATATCGAGAATGGTGCCATTCGCTTCCGCGCTGCCGATGAACTCCGCGGGATTCAGCAAACCGCGCTCCGGATGGCGCCAGCGCAGCAGGGCTTCCGCGCGCTCGATGCGTCCGCTGATCAGGTTGACGATGGGCTGGTAGTACAGTTCGAACTGGCAATTGGTCACCGCCATCTTCAGGTCGCTCGCCAGGCGCATGCGCAGCTGCGCGGCAGCCTGCATATCGGAGGTGAAATAGCTGTAGCGGTTGCGCCCGCCATTCTTGGCCGCGTACATGGCCTGGTCCGCATGCCGTAGCAGCTGCTCCGGATCGTCGGCATCCGAGGGATAGAGCGCGATGCCGATGCTGGCCGAAACGGACCCCGTGGCCGGTCCCAGCTGGAAAGGCTTGTTCAGCGACGCCACGATCTGCTGCGCCACCCGCTCCACGCTGGTGACCTGATCCAGCCCCGGCAGGATCACCACAAACTCATCACCGCCGAGGCGCGCCAGCGTGTCGGACGCGCGCATGCAGGCCGCAATAYGCGAAGCCGCTTCCACCAGCAGCTTGTCGCCCATCTCGTGGCCGAGGCTGTCGTTGATTTCCTTGAACTGATCGAGGTCAATGAAGAGCAAGGCCAGGAACAGCCCGTCGCGCTTGGCTTTCTTCATTTCCTGCGCCAGCCGGTCATGGAACATGTTCCGGTTTGGCAGCGTAGTCAGCGCATCGTAATTGGCCTGATGCCAGATCAGCTCGGCGGACAGCTTGCGCTCCGTGATATCGCTGACCAGCGCCAGCGCGCCCATATAGCTGCCGTCCGGATCGAAGATGGGATTGGTGGCCAGCGTCGCCCACATTTCCACACCGTCCTTGCGGATGAACTTGAATTCGTGACGCTCGGCCACACCCTGCTGGCGGCGCGCGATATTTCGCTCGAGGATGGAGCGGCCTTCGTCGTCCATGAAGCGCACCAGCGGTTGGTCCAGCATCTCTTCGATGGTGTAGCCCAGCATGGCCGCCATCTTCGGATTCACAAAGCTGGTCGTTGCAGCGGCATCGATTTCCCAGATGCCTTCTTCCGCCGAGTGCACGATGCGGCGGAAGCGCTCTTCGCTTTTCTCCAGTGCGGCCAGCTTGCCTTCAGCCAGCTCCAGCACGACGCGGAAGCTCTCGGCGCCCGGCGCGCCACTGCCCAGCAAGGTGACAGGGAAGCCCCGATCGCCCCGTCCACGGGTCATTTGCAGCGAACAGCGTTGCGGCTCGCCGCTGTGCTGGCTGTCGCGCACAAAGCTGTCGAAGTCCGCCATGAAACGCGCGGCGATAAAACTACGGAAGGGAATGCGGTCGGGATTGTTGCGCGGCAGGCCAAGCAGGTCGGCGCCCACCAGATTCATCTGCAGGACGGTGGTGTCCGGCGCCAGCACGAAGTAGCCGACCGGCGCCAGCAGGTAGAGGTCGTTGAAGTAGTCCTGCTCGCGCTCGAATTGAAGGCGGGTATCGCTGCCCTCATGCAGCGCGGGCGGCGTGCCGCCCATTGCGGCCAGCAAAGCCTCATGCGGCATCAGGCCAGGCAAACCTTCCCCTGCCGCTAACGGGCCCGCCATGGTCTTGGCGGACGGTGCACGCTGGTCTTTTTCCATATCGCCCCGCTTCTTTTTTGTCCAAGCCTATCATGCACTTATGACAATGTCGAGAATTGTGGCGGGCGTTGTATCAGGCCTGACGATGTGAGCGGTTAAGGCGCGCCTCGGCATGGCGCTGCACCTGCTCGAACAGCAGGCTCAATATCCAATAGATGCCCGCCGCTGCAAGGTAAAGCGGCAGAGGACGGAACGTGGCCGCAATAACTTCTTTTGTCGACAGCATCAGCTCGGTCATCGTGATCACGGACACCAGCGAGGTATCCTTGATCAGCGAAATCAGGGTGTTGCTCATGGATGGCACGGCAATGCGCAGCGCTTGCGGCATGATCACGTAGCGCAGCGTCTGGCCGTAGCCCATGCCCAGACTGTAGCTGGCCGACCACTGTCCCTTGACGATGCTGAGCATCGCGCCGCGCAGGCTTTCGGACAGATAGGCGCCGGCGTTCAGGCTCAGCGCCAGAATGCCCGCCGTGACGGGCGTAAACTCGATCCCGACGCTCGGCAGGCCGTAATAGATCACGAACATCTGCACCAGCAGCGGCGTGCCACGCATCAGGCTGACGTACACGGTGGCTGGCCAGCGCACCAGCTTCCACGGCAGAATGCGCATCACGGCCGTCGGGAAGCCCAGTACCAGCCCGCCCAGCATGGAGGCGACGGCAAAGATCAGCGTATAGCCGGCGCCCTTCAGCATGACGGGCGCTGCTTCCTGCAGCAGCTCAAGCCAATCCATCGCTTACGGCGCCTTGCTGACGTCGGTGCCGAACCATTTCATGGAAATGGCCCTCAGGCTGCCATCGGCGGCGGCATCGTTCAAGGCTTTCTCGATCGCGGCCTTGAACTGCGGATTACCCTTCTGGAACGGGATGCCCATGCGCTCGACTGCCCCCACCCGCGCGCCAGCCTTGATCGGCAGCCTGGTGGTTTTCAGCAGCCAGGTGGCCATCAGGCTGTCGTTCAGTGCCGCGTCGATACGGCCGGACGCCAGGTCGGACAGGTTCTCCGGTGCAGCCGGATAGCTCCGCACCTCGATGCCCGGCACGGCCTTGGCCTGCGCCTCGTACACGCTGCCCTGGCCGGCGCCAACGCGCTTGCCTTTCAGCTGTTCCAGCGAGGTCCAGTTATTCTTTTCATCTTTGCGCACGATCAGCATCGGCGAGGAGTAGATGTAAGGCTGGGAGAAATCGAATACCTGCTCGCGCTTCGGATTGATGCCGACCTGGGAAATGATCACATCGTATTTACCGCTCGCCAGCCCCGCCAGGATGGAAGCCCATTCGGTGGTCACGAATTCCGGTTTGACCCCCAGTTTGCTTGCCACCAGCTTGGCGACATCCACATCGTAGCCCACAAGTTCCCCGGTCTTCTGGTCGCGATAATTGAACGGGGCATACACGCCTTCCATCGCCACCTTCAGCGTGCCGCGCGCCTTCACCGTTTGCAGCAGATCGGCAGCGGATGCATGCAGGGYAGCGCCAGCCAGCAGGGCCGCCGCGAACAGGGACATCAATGGTTTGCGCATCAGTGGTTTCCTTCAGAAATGGCGACGGCGGCCGAAGTTGTGGCCGACCACGAGAATGGACGATTCGATCAGAGTGGACAGGCCGATGATCAGTTGCACCAGCTTGTCATCCGGCAGCACCCACAGCGAGCCCTTGGGCGATTCAGCCTGCGCCACCGCTTCGATAAGAGGCGCCACCCAGTCCGCTTCAGGCGTAACATCGAGGATGACAGCGCCATCGGCGGTCTGCATATAAATCTCACCGCCGGCGGCCAGGTTGAAGCACACGCCGTAGCCGGTTTCCTGCTTGCCGACATGCTCTTTCAGCGCCAGATCGTGTTCCGCGATCCACAGCTCGGCGTCGGCGGGCGTTTCGATACCGCTCCACGGCACAGGGCGAAAGCGCGGCTTGTCCTCGTTATCCTGCATTGTCATCTATTTGAAATGTTGCACGGCCGCCAGTGTAACCGAACAGGAGGAAATCACAATGAAAGTAAAGGAATATGTTTCTGAGTTCGAGCAATTCTTCGGCCATTTGCTGGACGAACATCCCGAATATGTGGAAGACCAGCGCCATGGCTGGGATATCTGGTGGGACCACAAGGTGAACCTGGAAGATGAACGCCTGGCCCGCACGGATACCGTGCCGACGCCGCCTTATTACTACCATTAGATGCTTGGCAGGCGGATCGATGATCCGCCCTACGCTGTGGCTACCGCACGCTTGGTGGGCAGCTCGATGCCGTGCTTGGACATGAGCCGGTACAGCGTCATGCGCGACACACCCAGCTCGCGCGCCACCGAAGTCATGGACTTGCCTGCTTCCAGGCGGGTTTCAATGGCCTGGCGCTCGGCGCGGGTGCGGGCGCCGTCGAGACATTCGTTATTGGYCTTCAGCAGCTTGCCGTCCAGCCCCAGGTCGTGGGCGCGGATCAGCCGCCCCTCGGCCATCACGGAAGCGCGCCGTACGCGGTTGACCAGCTCGCGCACATTGCCGGGCCAGGCGTAATCGTGAATCGCCCGCAGTGCATCGCGGCCAAAGCCTTTCACACTGGCCGCCCGCTCGGCGGCAAATTCCTTGAAGAAGTGCTCGGCCAGCGGCAGGATGTCTTCGCGGCGCTGACGCAATGGCGGCGTTTCCAGCGTCAGCACGTTCAGGCGGTAGAACAGGTCTTCGCGGAAGCGCCCCGCCCGCACGGCGTCGATCAGGCGGATATGGCTGGCGGCAATCACGCGCGCATCGACCACCGTACCGCGTGTCGATCCCAGGCGGTGGATAGTGCGCTCCTGCAGAAAGCGCAGCAGGTTCGACTGCATATCGAGCGGCAGATCGGCGATTTCGTCGAAGAACACCGTGCCGCCGGCCGCCGTTTCGATCAGTCCGCACTTGTCGCGGCTGGCGCCGGTAAAGGCGCCGCGCTCATAGCCGAACAGTTCGGCCTGGATCAGGCTGGACGGAATCGCGCCGCAATTGACCGGCACGAAAGGCGCCGAGGCGCGCTGCGAATGGGTGTGCACGGCGCGCGCCACCAGCTCTTTGCCGGTGCCGCTCTCGCCCCAGATCAGAACGGGCGCGGGGACGCCGCTCACCTTGCGGATATTTTGCCGCAAGGCTGCCAGCGCCGGGCTCACGCCAACCAGCGACATAGCATCCGCCGAAGCAGGATCAGGTTTGCTCTGAAGGGAAGCAAGGCCGTGCACATGGCCCAGCGTGTGGCTGAGCCGAGTGAAATCGATGGGAGAAGTATGAAAGTCGAAACACTGCTCGACCATCAGTTGACGGAAAGCCGGTAAATTCAGGGCTGCCGATCGGAAGACCGACACCCACTTGACCTGCCAGTGCTCACGCAAGAAGCTGTCGAGCGCTTCAACACCCAGTCTCCGCACATCCACCAGCAGCAGGCCGACCAGAAACTCTTTGCTGCGCAGCAAAGACCGAGCCTCGACCAGGCTCGAAGCCTGGTAAATATCCCAGTCGTGGAGAAAGGCGCTCAACTCTTCTTGCGAGACCCATTCCAGGGCCACGCACAAGAGCTGTTTCTTTTTCATTATTCGCTTTCGTCGTTGGGCGCTGGCCCACGGAACCATCTTACGCCCAACTGTCCTGGACTACCAAGCCGAAAGCGGAGTGTGTTGCGTTCTGCTATTGATGAGTAAACTCAGCCCTTCCACGTGCGTTGCAAACCGGTATCGGCGTGAATCCAGCCGCCGCGTGGACCTTCGCGATAATAGAAGCCGACACCGCCCTGGCGGAAGCTCTTCACCAGGCCGCCCAGCACCTCGGCGTTCAGGTTGGTGATGCGAATGTCGGCTGCCTTGCCGTCCATATGCAGAGACTGGCGCGCCGCCGGAATACCCTGCTCGCGCAGACGCTGGTTGGACGCAGGAGTACGGTAGCCGGACAGGATCTCCACCGGGCTATTGATGCCGAAGCGCTCAACGAAAGCTTGCGTGCCCCACAGCGTTTCCAGCAGCTTGGGGTCGATCGGCACCGTCTCTTTCGCATTCACATCGCGCAGCAAATGGCACAGCTCCTGGTAGGCCGAGTCGATGATGTCGCCATCCCGCCAGTAGGTGACGCGGGCTTTTTCGCCGCTTTGCGGACGAGTAACACTGATGGTGCGTGGTTTGACCCAGAAATCGAGATCGAGCGCCTGGGTATCGAAAATATCGGGAGGAGGTTCCAGCTCTTGCTGGCGCGCCTGGCCGATCAGCGGGACGCCCAGCAGGGCGGCACCCGTCATGCCCAGGCTTCGGTGAAGGAAGTCGCGTCGAGATGCCATAGCAAACCTGTCAATTGCAATAGGGAATACTATAGCCCATAGCTGGGGGAGTTGAGAAACTCCTTTAAGAATTTAATGCAAATTTAAGTCGCGCCGCAGCCGCAGAAACGTTTGCGCTTTCCTTCCGGGACATCGCAGACGCTGCCGTCCAATTGCTTCCAGAAGAATACGGTTTCCACGCCGTATGGCGAGCGCACATTACCGGAGCGCAGATAACCCTGGCGCGCGAAGAATTCCTCGCCGGTGGCGGTGCTGTGCAGTTGCAAGGCCTTCACGCCCCAGGTGCAAGCCTGCTCCTCAACCCGGCCCAGCAAGGCCTTGCCGGCGCCCTTGCTGCGCGCTTCCGGCAGCAGATAGCACAGGGCCAGCTTGCCGGCGCCAGTCAGCAGGGCCACGCCAACGACAGTGCCCTCTTCCACGGCGACCACGGAGAAATTGGTGGGGGATGCGAACCAGCTGGCCACCGTTTCGGGCGTTTTGTTGCCGAGCCAGGACTCTAGGATGGCGGGGTCATTCTTGTGATCGAGTACACAGCATTCCGCGATCGAGCGGCGCAGCACATTGCATGCGGCGGAGGCGTCCGACGGAGTTGCCAGGCGAATTTCAAAACTCATGTATGCTCACAAAAATCCCAATCACAAAGCCGACTATACAACAATCGGCCATTCCCTGCGGGCAGCGGCCGTGCAGCGGCCCGTCTAAGCATATAACCAGAAAATAGTTTCCTTTCCTACTAAGTTTCCGGAGTATGCATATCTGTTTTCACTATAGAGGTCGCCATGACTAATAAGAATTTCGCATTAAGCCTCATTCTCGCAGCCGCTGCCTTCGCCACGGGTCCCGCCGCCTCCGCCGCGGAACTGTTGAACGTGTCCTACGACGTAGCGCGCGAATTGTACAAGGATATCAATCCGGCCTTCCAGGCAGCGTACAAAAAGAGCGCCGGCGAGGACGTGACCATCAAGATGTCCCATGGCGGCTCTTCCAAGCAGGCACGCGCCGTCGCCGACGGCCTGGAAGCTTCCGTCGTCACCATGAACCAGGCCAACGACATCGATATGCTGGCCGATCGCGGCGTGGTGGCCAAGGACTGGGCCAAGAAATTCCCCGACAATGCGGCGCCTTCCTACTCGACCATGGTCTACCTGGTCCGCAAGGGCAATCCGAAAGGCATCAAGGACTGGGCCGACCTCGCCAAGCC
>NZ_JBFRDW010000289.1:0-7089 GCF_052113985.1 Pseudoduganella sp. RAF53_2
TTCCACTATTGGCAAAGCGCTGGCGAGCGGCGCGACGAACGACCCTGCACAGCTGAATGAAGGCCTGGCCCTGCTCGGCCAGGCCCTGAGCCAGTTCGATGCGGTGTTGCGCGATCTGCCCGAACTCAAGAACGTCATGCGCAAATCCAAGAGCCGCGATAACGGACCTGCCATGTTCGTAGCGAAGGCCCTGCCGGATGCGACAGGAGACATGCGTCGCGAGATCCGCGTGCTGGCGGAAGCGTCCCGCAAGGCCGGGGCCACTGTGCCGGATGCGCTGCTGGCTAACTAGGAAAGTGGCGCGTGGCCGGCGTGCAGATCACGACGATGGCTGAATGGCGGCGAGTACCATGCGCACGATGGTGTCTTCGGCGGCGGTGAAATCTTCATCCGTCAGCGCGTGCTTGTCGAGTACCAGCGCCATTTGGGCGGAGAAGTCGGCGTAGGATTGGGTCATGGCCCAGACGGAAAAAATCAGATGCGTGGCGTTGATCGGCGCGATCTTGCCTGCCGCGATCCAGCCTTCAAAGATCTCGATATCCTTACGCAGCAGCGGCACCACGCGCTCGCGGATCTTGTCGCCATACAGCGGTGCGCCGCTGATCACTTCCATCGCATACACGCGCGATGCCGCCGGCTGTTCGCGCGAGAACGCCAGCTTGGCCTGGATGTAAGCACGCAGCACCTCGTGCGGTTCGCGATCGGGATCGGCCAGGTGGGCCATGCGTTCCAGCCAGTCGTCCAGCACATCGTCCAGCACGCGCTGATACAGCACCTGCTTGGTGGGATAGTAGTACATCAGATTCTGCTTGGACAGGCCCGCGTTCTCCGCGATGGCCGCGACGGACGTGCCTTCGTAGCCACATTCGGCAAATACTTTCACGGCTTCGGCGGCGATGTCCGCCTCCAGCCGGTCACGGTTCATTACGCGGCGCAGTTTAGCCGATGCCATGTGCTCTCCTGACGTTTGCAAGGAAGTCGATCAATTGCGGATCGTCGCTGTAAGCCACGTTGAAGCGGAACCAGATCGATTCGCTGTCGCGCAGCATGAAGAATTCGTTGGGCGCCAGAAGAATGCCGGATTTCAGTGCAAGGTCCGCCACCAGCTTGCCGTTCCATTCGGCGCTCGGCGCTTCAGGCCAGCTGGCACTGACGAACATGCCGCCGCGTGGACGCGCAATCGGCGCCATGCCTACACCGCGCAGCGCTTCGATAGTGCGCTCGCGTCCCGTTTCAAGCTGCGCGATCAGCTTTTCCACGGTGCGCTTGTAGGGACGTGCCGTGATCGCGTGATACACGGCGCGCTCGTTCACCTCCGAAGTGGTGAGGCCCGCCAGCATCTTCACGCGCACCAGTTCCGGCAGCAGCGACTGTGACGCGCAGATGGAACCCACACGCAGCACAGGCGACAGCGTCTTCGAAAAACTGCCGACGCGGATCACGCGCCGCAATCCGTCCATTGCCGCCAGCGACGCCTCACCGCGCGGCGTCAGCTCGCGGTAGATGTCGTCTTCCACCAGCCAGAAATCGAACTGCTCTGCAAAACCCAGCAAGCGATGCGCCTGCGCGTGCGTGAGCGAGGTGCCGAGCGGGTTCTGCAGAACCGTGTTCACGAACATCAGCTTGGGCTGGGCGATCCTGGCCTGTGCGGCGAGATACTCCATGTCCAGTCCATGCTCGCCGCGTGGAATGCCGACCGCGTTGCAGCCATGGTGGCGGATCAGCGACAGCAGGTTGCTGTAGCACGGATCTTCAACGAACACGGTATCGCCCGGCCGGGTGAGCGTGCGCAGGATCAGGTCGAAAGCATGCGTGGCGCCGTGCGTGAGCAGCACCTGTTCTGCTTCGAGCGGGAATAGTTCTTCCGACATGGTGGCGGCCATGTACTGGCGCAGGCTGGGGAAACCCAGCGGATGGCCATATCCGCGCAAGCGTGTGGCGGGAATGCGCATGGCATGGCGCACGGCGTCGAGGATGGTGTCCTCGCCATACCACTCCGGCGGCAGCCAGCCCGCGCCGACCGGCAGGGCTTCCGATGCGCCGGAATACAGTTCAGGCGTGAGCGCGTCGACAGCCGCCGGCCCGGTAGCCAGCGCTGCCGGCGCGAGCAGGGCAGGAAGATCCTGGCGCGCAACAAAATATCCGGAACCGCGACGCGAAGAAAGCAGGCCCAGCGTCAGCAAACGGTCATAGGCTTCGACAACTGTAAAGGTGCTGATGCCATTACACTTCGCGAATTGGCGCACCGACGGCATTTTCGTTCCTACGCGCAACTCGCGGCTGCCGACCATGGCGCTGATGGCCGCAACGATCTGATCGACCAGGCTGCCTTTGCGTGCGCGCTCAATGGACAACACGGGCCAGCCGGGCTCGCCCGAGGCCTTTATGCCTTGATTCAGCGCAACACCTGCGTCGTCCATCCTCGTCTCCGCAATATTCAACTGTACTGTTTTTGCCACCTGTACGGTTGGATCGTTTCCGCGTATGTGTATATGTGCCATAGTTATTTGGCTGTCTATTATTGCATCATGATTTTGCCAACTGGTAAAGTTTTTTTAGAGTCGTCAAAAACCTTGGAGGACGCGACATGAACGAGACCCGGCCAGAGTCGATGGACGCATTCTGGATGCCCTTCACCAACAACCGTGACTTCAAAGCGAGCCCGCGGCTGCTGGTGTCCGCAGAAGGCGTCTATTACAAGGACGTGGACGGCCGCCCGATTCTCGACGGCACCGCAGGCCTGTGGTGCGTCCCTGTCGGCCACTCGCATCCGAAGATCGTCTCCGCCGTGCGCAAAATGGTCGGCCAGCTCGACTTCGCACCCACCTTCCAGATGGGACACCCTTCGGCTTTCGACCTAGCCGAAAAACTGATGGACTATACGGGCCACAAGTTCGGCCATGTCTTCTATACCAACTCCGGTTCCGAATCCGTCGACACCGCATTGAAGATCGCGCTGGCGTATCACCGCGCGCGAGGTGAAGGCAGCCGTACCCGTTTGATCGGCCGCGAGCGCGGCTACCATGGCGTGGGCTTCGGCGGCATCTCGGTCGGCGGCATCGCGGGCAACCGCAAGCCCTACGGCGCGCTGTTGCCGGGTGTTGACCATCTGCCGCATACCCACAATATCGAGAAGAACGCTTTCACGCGCGGCGAGCCTGAACACGGCGCCAACCTGGCCGACGAACTGGAACGCATCGTTACGCTGCACGACGCGTCGACCATCGCCGCCGTGATCGTGGAACCGGTGGCTGGTTCTACCGGCGTGCTGATTCCGCCCAAGGGCTACCTGAAGCGCCTGCGCGAGCTGTGCACCAAGCATGGCATCCTGTTGATCTTCGATGAAGTGATTACCGGCTTTGGCCGCCTCACCACACCATTCGCTGTCGACTATTTCGACGTCGAGCCGGACATGATGACCACTRCCAAAGGACTCACCAACGGTACCATTCCGATGGGCGCGGTCTTCAGCAAGAAATTCATTCACGACGCCTTCATGGAAGCGCCGGCCGGCATTGAGCTGTTCCACGGTTACACCTACTCCGGCCACCCGGTCGCCTGCGCGGCATCGCTGGCCACGCTGGATGTATTCAACAGCGAAGGCATCCTCGATCACGCGAAAGAAGTCCAGCCTTACTGGGAAAATGCGGTGCACTCCCTGAAAGGCTTGCCGAACGTGATCGACATCAGAACCATCGGCCTGGTGGCGGGCATCGAGCTGGCGCCCATTGCGGCAAAACCCGGAGCGCGCGCTTACGCCGCGTTCAAGAAAGCATTCGCGGAAGAAGGCGTCTTGATCCGCGTTACCGGCGACATCATCGCTTTGTCGCCTCCACTGACCTTTGAGAAGAAGCACATCGACGAACTGTTTGGAAAGCTCGCCAAGGTTTTGAAAAATCTAGATTAGAGGAGACAAACCATGTTGGTAGGCGTACCGAAGGAAATCAAGAATCAGGAATCGCGCGTTGGCCTTACCCCGGCCAGCGTAAAAGAACTGACACTCCGCGGCCACCAGGTGCTGGTGCAACACAACGCGGGCGCAGCCATCGGACTGACTGACGAAATGTATGCGGCTTCCGGAGCCACCATCGTTGACACCGCGGAAGAAATCTTCGCGCGTGCCGAGATGGTCGTGAAGGTGAAGGAGCCGCAGCCGCAGGAGTGCGCGATGCTGCGCGAGAACCAGATCCTGTACACATACCTGCATCTGGCGCCAGACCCGGAACAAACCAGGGCGCTGGTGGCTTCGAAAGCCATCTGCATCGCCTACGAAACTATTACCGGACCAAACGGCGGCTTGCCGCTGCTGGCGCCGATGAGCGAAGTGGCGGGGCGCATGTCGATTCAGGCGGGTGCGGCGCATCTGGAGAAATCGAAAGGCGGCATGGGTCTGCTGCTGGGTGGCGTGCCGGGCGTGGCGCCGGGCCATGTGGCGATTATCGGCGCTGGCGTAGTCGGAACCAACGCGCTGCAGATCGCCGTTGGCATGGGCGCGCGCGTGACGGTGCTGGACAAGAACGTTGACCGCCTGCGCCAGCTGGATCTCATTTACGGCAATCGCATCCAGACCATGTTCTCCAACGCGCACACGATCGACGATGCGGTAACCGATGCGGACCTGGTGATCGGCGGCGTGCTGGTTCCCGGCGCTGCCGCACCGAAGCTCGTCACGCGCGCCATGGTGGCACGCATGAAAGCGGGCTCCGTGGTGGTGGACGTGGCGATCGATCAGGGCGGCTGCTTCGAGACTTCGCACGCGACCACGCACGAGAATCCGACGTTTGTGGTCGATGGCGTGATCCACTACTGCGTGGCGAATATGCCGGGCGCTGTGGCACGTACTTCGACCTTCGCCCTGAACAACGCCACCATCGGCCACGCGCTGGCGCTGGCGGACAAAGGCTGGGCGAAAGCGATGAAGGCCAACCCGCATCTGAAAGACGGACTGAATGTATGCCAGGGCCACGTCACCTATGAAGCGGTGGCGCATGCACTTGGCTATCCCTATGTACCGGCAGATTCCCTGCTGGGTTGAATTGAAGAGAGCAAGATGAGCGACCTCGATACCATTACCCATTTCATCAACGGCACGAAGGTCGACACGGCCAGTGGCCGTTATGGCGACGTGTTCAATCCCGCGCTGGGCGAGCCGGTTGCCCGCGTGGCGCTTGGCACGTCCGAAGAAGTCGATGCGGCCGTGAAGGCCGCCGAGAAGGCTTTCCCTTCCTGGTCCGCCACGCCGGCGCTGACCCGCGCGCGCGTGCTGTTCAAGTACCTGCAACTGTGCCAGCAGCATACGGACGAATTCGCGGCCTTGCTGACGCGCGAGCACGGCAAGACGTTCTCCGATGCGCAGGGTGAAGTGGCGCGTGGCATCGAGATGGTGGAGTTCGCCGTCGGCATTCCGCAATTGATGAAGGGCGAATTCACCGACCAGATTGCGCGCGGCATCGATGCGTGGTCGATGCGTCAGCCACTAGGTGTTGTTGCCGGCATCACGCCATTCAACTTCCCGGTGATGGTGCCGATGTGGATGTTCCCGATCGCTATCGCTTGCGGCAATACCTTTGTGCTGAAGCCTTCCGAGCGCGATCCGTCGCCATCGCTGCTGCACGCGCGCCTGCTGAAAGAAGCGGGGCTGCCGGACGGCGTATTCAATGTGGTGCAGGGCGATAAAGTGGCGGTGGATGCGCTGCTGGATCATCCGGTAGTGCAGGCGGTGAGCTTCGTCGGCTCCACGCCGATTGCGGAGTACATCTACTCGCGCGGCTCCTCGCACGGCAAGCGCGTGCAGGCGCTGGGCGGCGCAAAGAACCATATGGTCGTGATGCCCGATGCGGACATGGACATGGCGGTCGATGCCCTGATGGGCGCCGCCTTCGGATCGGCCGGCGAGCGCTGCATGGCAATCTCCGTCGTCGCAGCTGTCGGTGATGCGGCCGATAAGCTGATCGGCGCACTGGAAAAGCGCACCGCTGCACTGAAAGTGCGCGACGGCATGGCGTCCGACGCCGAAATGGGGCCTGTGGTGACGGCCGCCGCCAAGCAGCGCATCGAGCGCCTGATTGGCGAAGGTGTGGAGCAGGGCGCCAAGCTGGTGGTCGATGGGCGCAACTACAAAGTACCCGAGCGTCCGAACGGCTTCTTTATTGGCGGGACGCTGTTCGACAACGTCACGCCGGATATGACGATCTACAAGGAAGAGATCTTCGGTCCGGTGCTGTGCGTGGTGCGCCTGCCTGACGTGGCCACGGCCGTGGAGCTGATTAACAAGAACGAATATGGCAACGGCGTCGCCGTGTTCACCCGCGATGGCGGCGTGGCGCGCGAGTTCGTCCGCCAGATCAATGTCGGCATGGTGGGCGTGAACGTTCCGCTGCCGGTGCCGATGGCCTTCAACAGCTTCGGCGGCTGGAAGCGCAGCCTGTTCGGCGACCACCACGCCTACGGCCCCGAAGGCGTGCGGTTCTACACGCGCCACAAAGCCGTGATGCAGCGCTGGCCGAACACCGCCAGCGCTGGCGCGCAATTTGCATTCCCACAAATGAAGTGAACAAGCGTAGGGCGGATCATCGATCCGCCGTTCAAAACGTAGCGAGGAAGAGGCAATGATCGAGTCACTCAAATACATACCGCAGCCAAAAGCCACGAACGAAGAGCTGGCCGGACAATTCACAGACCTCGCGCCACCGCTGAACGCACGCCAGGCGGCGATTGAAAGCGCGCGCTGTCTGTATTGCTATGACGCGCCGTGCACACGCATCTGCCCCACAGGCATTGACGTAGCAAGCTTCATCCGCAACATCCACGAAAAGAACGTCAACGGCGCCGCGGTCGGCATCCTGCAGCAGAATATCCTGGGCGGAAGCTGCTCGCGCGTCTGTCCGACCGAGATCCTGTGTGAAGACGCCTGCGTGCGCAATCACGATGCGGAAGGCCAGCCGGTGAAGATTGGCCTGCTGCAGCGTTACGCGCTCGATCATGCGGCGTTTGAGAGCCACCCGTTCAAGCGCGCCGCCTCCACCGGCAAGAAGATCGCCGTAGTCGGCGCCGGTCCGGCAGGCCTGTCCTGTGCGCACCGCCTGGCGA
>NZ_JBFRDW010000290.1:0-7082 GCF_052113985.1 Pseudoduganella sp. RAF53_2
GGCCAGAGCTACTCCGACGAAGCCTGGCAGGAATGGTATGGCGACAAGACCGTGTCGGTCGTGACCAACTCCGGCAAATACGACGGCCTGCACTACAGCGCAGCGCTGGACGCGGTGGCCGCCGACCTGGCTGCCCAAGGCCTGGGCGAAAAGAAGACCACCTTCCGCTTGCGCGACTGGGGTATTTCCCGCCAGCGCTACTGGGGCACGCCGATCCCGATGATCCACTGCGATTCCTGCGGCGCCGTACCGGTGCCGGAACAGGACCTGCCGGTGGTGCTGCCGGAAGACTGCGTACCGGATGGCACCGGCAACCCGCTGAACAAGCATGAAGCCTTCCTCAAGTGCGACTGCCCGAAATGCGGCAAGCCGGCGCGCCGCGAGACCGATACCATGGACACCTTCGTCGACTCGTGCTGGTACTACATGCGGTATACCTCGCCCGGCTCGAACGAGGCCATGATCGACCAGCGCAACGATTACTGGATGCCGATGGACCAGTACATCGGCGGCATCGAGCACGCCGTGCTGCACCTGCTGTACGCGCGCTTCTGGACCAAGGTGATGCGCGACTTCGGCCTGGTCAAGTTCGACGAACCCTTCGTCAATCTGCTGACGCAGGGCATGGTGCTGAACGAAACCTATTACCGCGAAGACGCGGCCGGCAAGAAGACCTGGTTCAACCCGGACGACGTGGAACTGACCACGGACGACCGCGGCCGTCCGGTGTCGGCGCTGCTGAAGGCCGACGGCCAGCCGGTGGAGCTGGGCGGCACCGAGAAGATGTCCAAGTCGAAGAACAACGGCATCGACCCGCAAGCCCAGATCGAGCAGTACGGCGCCGATACGGCCCGCCTGTTCACCATGTTCGCCTCGCCGCCGGAGCAGACCCTGGAATGGTCCGGGTCCGGCGTGGAAGGCGCCAACCGCTACCTGAAGCGCGTGTGGAGCTTCGGCGTGAACCAGCGCGACGCGATCCGCGCCGCCGGTTCGCCGCTGTCCGCCGTGGCCGCCAGCGACGAAGGCAAGACCCTGCGCCGCGAACTGCACAAGATCCTGCAGCAGGCCGACTACGACATCAAGCGCATCCAGTACAACACCGTGGTGTCGGCCTGCATGAAGATGCTGAACACGCTGGAATCGGCGAAAACCGTGGAGCCGGCCGTGCTGGCTGAAGGCTATGCCATCTTCCTGCGCCTGCTGAATCCGGTGGCGCCGCACATCACCCACGTGCTGTGGCAAGAGATGGGCTATGCCGGCGACCTGCTGGACGCGCCATGGCCGCAAGTCGATCCCGCCGCGCTGGAGCAGAGCGAGATCGAGCTGATGATCCAGGTGAACGGCAAGCTGCGCGGTTCCGTCAAGGTGCCGAAGGCGGCCGACAAGGCGGCCATCGAAGCGGCCGCGCTGGCCGAGGAAAGCGTGCAGAAATTCCTCGAAGGCACGCCGAAAAAGGTCATCGTGGTGCCGGGCAAGCTGGTCAACATCGTGGTATGAGCATGACGACCTCCTCGACCTTCCGCTCCGGCGCGCGCACTGCCGTGCGCCTGGTGCGCGGCGCCGCGCTGGCGGCCGTGCTGGCGGGCGCGCTGAGCGCCTGCGGCTTCCACCTGCGCGGCGAAGGCGGCAACTACACCCTGCCGTTCGCCTCGCTGTACGTCGGCCTGCCGGACGGCTCGCCGCTGGCGATCGACCTGAAGCGCAACATCCGCGCCAACGGCCACACCACTGTGGCGCGCGTGGCCAAGGATGCGGACGCGTCGATCGAAGTGCTGACCGACCCGGAAAAAACCCGTACCAAGACCATCCTGTCGCTCAACAGCAATGGCCGCGTGCGCCAGTACCTGCTGAGCTACAACATCGTGTTCCGCGTGGTCGAC
Organism: Pseudoduganella sp. RAF53_2; assembly: GCF_052113985.1. Classification (NCBI taxonomy): domain Bacteria; kingdom Pseudomonadati; phylum Pseudomonadota; class Betaproteobacteria; order Burkholderiales; family Oxalobacteraceae; genus Pseudoduganella; species Pseudoduganella sp. RAF53_2. Next base: position 1,881 of record NZ_JBFRDW010000290.1, read on the forward strand.
AAGGCGGGCACGGAGCTGCTGCCGGCCACGCCGATCAACCTGTCGCGCCCGATCGACTTCAATGAAACCCAGCTGCTGGCGAAAGAGCAGGAAGAAGCCCTGCTGTACAAGGACATGCAGACCGACCTGGTGCAGCAGATGATGCGCCGCATGGCCGCCATCAAGCCGGCCGCCGCGCCGGCCGCCCCGGAAGCCGCGCCCGCCAATCCGGCCGCTCCGGCAGTGCCGATCACGCAGTAAGGCCGCCATGCAGCTGCGCGCCGAAGCCCTGGACGCCCACGTCGCCAAGACGCTGGCGCCCCTGTACGTGATCACCAGCGACGAGCACTTGCTGGCGCTGGAAGCGGCCGACAAGATCCGCAAGGCGGCCCGGGCGCAAGGCTATTCCGAGCGCGAAGTGCTGTCGGTCGAGCGCAGCTTCAAATGGGGCGAACTGCTGGCCGCCAATCAGGCCATGAGCCTGTTCGGCGACAAGAAGCTGATCGAGCTGCGCATCCCGTCCGGCAAGCCGGGCAAGGATGGCGGCGCCGCGCTGCAGGCCTACGTGAAAGACCTCGGCCCGGACAACCTGACCCTGATCACCCTGCCCAAGCTGGACTGGCAGACGCAGAAAGCGGCCTGGGTGGCGGCCCTGCAGCAAAGCGCGGTGTATATCGACATCCCGAACATCGAACGCAGCGCGCTGCCGGGCTGGATCGCCAACCGCCTGGCCGCGCAAGGCCAGAGCGCCGAGCGCGCCAGCCTGGACTTCATTGCCGACCGGGTGGAAGGCAATCTGCTGGCGGCGCACCAGGAAATCCAGAAACTGGGCCTGCTGCACGAAGCGGGCAAGCTGTCGCACGAGCAGGTGCAGGACGCGGTGCTGAATGTGGCGCGCTACGACGTGTTCAAGCTCAGTGAGGCCATGCTGGCGGGCGACCCGGCGCGCCTGATCCGCATGCTGGAAGGCTTGAAAGGCGAGGGCGAAGCCCTGCCGCTGGTGCTGTGGGCGGTGTCCGAAGAAATCCGCACACTGCTAAAATTAAAGGCAGCGATGGCGCAAGGCCGTCCGCTGCCGGCCCTGCTGAAGGAATACCGGATCTGGGGTCCGCGCGAGCGCATGATGGAGCCGGCCCTGCGCCGCGTTTCGCTCGCCACGCTGGAAGCGGCCATGCAGCAGGCCGCGCAAGTGGACAAGATGGTGAAAGGCCTGCGCGCGAAGAGTTTCGCGGGCGACGCCTGGGACGCCATGCTGCAGCTGGCATTGAAGGTAGCACGAGGATAAAAGAGGACGCATCGTGGACATCAAGCAGTACATGGAAGACATCGGCAAGCGCGCCCGCGCCGCCTCGCGCGGCATGGCGCGTGCCGACAGTGCGCAGCGCAACCGCGCACTGGAACTGATCGCCGCCGCCATCGAGCGCGAAGCGCCGGCCCTGCGCGCAGCCAATGAGCAGGACATCGCCGCCGCGCGCGCCAGCGGCCTGGCGCCGGCCATGCTGGACCGCCTGGCGCTGTCCGACAAGGCGATTGCCACCATGATCGAAGGCCTGCGCCAGATTGTTGCGCTGCCTGATCCCATCGGCGAAATCTCGAACATGAAATTCCGCCCGAGCGGCATCCAGGTGGGCCAGATGCGCGTGCCGCTGGGCGTGATCGGCATCATTTACGAAGCCCGTCCCAACGTCACCGTGGACGCGGCCGGCCTGTGCATCAAGAGCGGCAACGCCACCATCCTGCGCGGCGGCTCGGAAGCCATCCACTGCAACCGCGCCCTGGCGAAACTGGTGGCCGAAGGCCTGCAAGGCGCGGGCCTGCCGGCCGATGGTGTGCAAGTGGTCGACACCACCGACCGCGCCGCGGTGGGCGCCCTGATCACCATGCCGCAATACGTGGACGTGATCGTGCCGCGCGGCGGCAAGGGCCTGATCGCGCGCCTGATGGAAGAAGCCACGGTGCCGATGATCAAGCATCTGGACGGCATCTGCCACGTCTACATCGACGCCAAGGCCGATCTCTCCAAGGCGCTGGACATCGGCTTCAACGCCAAGTGCCATCGCTACGGCACCTGCAACACCATGGAAACCCTGCTGGTGGCGCGTGCCGTCGCCGCCGAGATCCTGCCGCAGCTGGCGCAGCGCTACGCCACCGAACAGGTCGAACTGCGCGCCGACGTCGAGGCTTACGCCATCCTGTCGGCCGCCGGCTACCCGCACCTGGCGCACGCCACGGACGAAGACTGGGCCACCGAATACCTGGCGCCGATCCTGGCGGTGCGCGTGGTGGACGGCCTGGATGCTGCCATCGAGCATTGCAACAACTGGTCGTCCAAGCACACCGAAGCGATCGTCACCGAAGACTACAGCGCCGCCCTGCGCTTCCTGCGCGAAGTGGATTCCTCGTCCGTGATGGTGAACGCTTCCACGCGTTTTGCGGACGGCTTCGAATACGGCCTGGGCGCCGAAATCGGCATTTCCAACGACAAGCTGCATGCGCGCGGCCCGGTCGGCCTGGAAGGCCTCACCTCCCTCAAGTACGTGGTGTTCGGCCACGGCGAGGTACGTAAATAAAGGAACTCCATGCTCTGGGTTAAAGCGCTGCACATCGTCTTCATCGTCTCCTGGTTCTCCGGCCTGTTCTACCTGCCGCGCATCTTCGTCAATCTGGCGATGGAAGTGCCGGGCCCCGCCACCGAGCGCCTCTTGACGATGGGCCGCAAGCTGTACCGCTTTACCTCGATGCTGGCCGTGCTGGCCGTGGTGTTCGGCGTCTGGCTCATGTGGCTGCAATACGGCGGTCAGCCGGGCGGCATGAAGCTACCGGGCTGGCTGCACGCCAAGCTGGCCTTCGTGGTGCTGGTGCTGGGCTACCACCACGCCTGCGGCTCCCTGCTGAAAAAATTTGAACGTGGCGTGAACCAACGCAGCCACGTGTTTTACCGCTGGTTCAATGAAGTGCCTGTGCTGATGCTGCTGGCGATCGTGATCCTCGTGGTCGTCAAGCCATTCTGAAAGGTCTTCCATGACATCTTATTTCTGCCCATGCCCGCGCGGCATGGAAGCGGCGCTGGCTGAAGAACTGGGCGAAATCGCCCAGGGCAGCCCGACGCTGAAAGTCCACAACCAGGTGCCGGGCGGCGTGCACTGCTCGGGCGACCTGTACGACGCCTACCGCATCAACCTGCATTCGCGCATCGCCTCGCGCGTGCTGATGCGCATGGCCGTCTGCCACTACGACAACGAGAACGACATCTACGACCTGGTGCTGGGCACGGCCTGGGAAGAATGGTTCGGCATCGACCACACCATCCGTGTGGATGTCACCGCCATCAAGTCGCCCTTGAAGTCGCTGGAATTCATCACGCTGAAGATCAAGGACGCCGTGTGCGACCGCTTCCGCGACATGTACAACAAGCGCCCGTCGGTCGACACGCGCGAACCGGACATGCGCATTGTCGGCTTCCTCGACCAGCGCCAGTTCATCATTTATCTGGACACCTCGGGCGAAGCGCTGTTCAAGCGCGGCTGGCGCAGCGAAACGGGCGACGCGCCGCTGCGCGAAAACCTGGCGGCCGGCCTGCTGCGCGTGGCGGGCTGGAAACCGGGCATGCCGCTGTTCGACCCGATGTGCGGTTCCGGCACCATCCTGTGCGAAGCGGCGCAGATGGTGCAGGGCATCCCGCCCGGTGCACGGCGCCGCTTTGCATTCGAGAAGTTCTATGATTTCGATCCACAGCCATGGGAAGAGATGAAGGCGGCCATCAAGCCGCGTCCTCTGCCGACTGAGCCAACCATTTTCGGTTCCGATATTTCGGGCGATATGGTGGCGATGGCGCGCCACAACCTGAAGAGCGCGGGCATCCTGTTCGACGTGCCGCTGAAGCAGATCGAAGCGCAGCAGGTGCAGGCGCCGACGGCGGAACCGGGCATTTTGCTGACCAACCCGCCGTACGGCGAGCGGATTGGCGTGCGCGGCGACGCGTCGCTGGAAGAGGACGAGCTGGCGAAGTCGTTTTATGCCGCGTTCTCCGGCACGCTCAAGCAGCGCTTTGCCGGCTGGACGGCCTACTTCTTCACGGCAGACCTGGGCCTGCCCAAGCTCCTGCGCCTGAAAGAGGCCCGCAAGACCCCATTCTTCAACGGCGCGCTGGAATGCCGCCTGTTCCGCTTCGACATGGTCGCCGGCTTCAACCGCAAAACCACGGGAACCACGGGGTCAGGAACCACGGGGTCAGATCCGACATTCGTACAAGAGTCTGCTTCCGGCGCCCCGGCGCGCGCAGACCAGGGGCTGGGGTCAGATCCGACATTCGGACAAAAGCGCGGCCGTGAGGCCGGCGCCGAGCAGAGCGCGGCGCAGGAGGCGGCTAAGCCAGCCAGCGCGGCTGCGGCACCGGTAGCACCGGCTGCCGCTGGTCCGTGGGCGGGGGCGAAGGCGGGCGGAGGGTCAAGCGCAACGGGAAGTGCATCGGGCGCGTCCACCGGCGGCGCTACATCGGATGCCGGCGATGCGCCGGAGCCGGCCAAGATGCGGCGAGCGCCGGCACCCGCCACGCAGCCGGCGCGCCAGGCAAGGCCGACCTTGTCGCGGCCGCCGCGTCCACCGCGCAAGGGGAGCTGATTTCTCATGATGCCCCAGCCGCCAGCGAGCGTTCCTGCCGATCCTGAAGCCGACGTTCCCTCACCTGAAGTACCGCATCGCAAGCCGCTGGGGCCTGCCGCACTGGCGACAGTGCTGGCCGGGCTGTCCATGCTCGGCCCGTTTTCCATCGACGCTTATCTCCCTGCTTTCCCCAACATCCAGGCCAGCCTCAACGCCACAGCGGTCGAGGTCCAGCAATCGCTGACAGCCTACCTGCTGGCCTTTGCCGGCATGGTGCTGTGGCACGGCGCGCTGTCCGATGCGTTCGGACGCCGCAACGTCATCCTGGTCAGCCTGGTCACTTTCTGCATCGGCACCTTCGGCTGCGCCGCCGCGCACAGCGTGCAATACCTGTGGGTATTCCGCGTGATGCAGGGCGTGTCGGCCGGCGCCGGCGTGGTGGTCGGCAGGGCCATCATCCGCGACCTGTATGCGGACGCCGCCGCCGCAAGGCTGCTGTCGATGGTGACCATGATTTTCTCCATCGCCCCCGCCGTGGCGCCCGTGATGGGCGGCTTCATCGTGAAGTATTCCRACTGGCGCAGCATTTTCCTGTTCCTGGTCGGCTACACCATCCTGCTG
>NZ_JBFRDW010000291.1:0-11489 GCF_052113985.1 Pseudoduganella sp. RAF53_2
GTTCCAGCGGCTGACGGATCACCATCAGGCCGGTTTCGGTTCCAGCGGCTGACGGATCACCATCAGGCCGGTTTCGCGGGAGAAGTATTCCGAAGCAGGCTTGCCGTTCACGATGATCTGGCCAGTGCCGACCTTGATGAACACACGAGCAACTGCACTCTTGCGACGGCCGGTGYCGTAGTTGTAGTTACCGATCATGTCAGTTCCTTAGAATTCGAGTGCTTTTGGTTGCTGGGCAGCGTGCGGGTGGGAACCCTCAGCGTACACTTTCAGCTTCTTGATCATGGCGTAGCCCAGAGGACCCTTCGGCAGCATGCCTTTAACAGCTTTTTCCAGGGCACGGCCCGGGAAGCGCTGTTGCATCTTCAGGAAGTTGGTCTCGTAGATGCCGCCTGGGTAACCGGAGTGACGGTAGTAGGTCTTCTCGGTTGCCTTGGTGCCGGTCACGCGCAGTTTGCCTGCGTTCACGACAACGATGAAGTCGCCGGTGTCAACGTGAGGGGTGAATTCTGGCTTATGCTTGCCGCGCAGTCGGCGTGCCACTTCGCTGGCAACACGGCCGAGGACTTTGTCCGTCGCGTCAATCACGAACCAATCGCGCTGGACTTCATGGCCCTTAGCGGAAAAAGTTTTCATGTTTTGACTTTCTGTGAAAGATTTAAAAACGCTCAATGGTGGTTCCGCACAAGTGCTTCAGCGGACGCAGCCTTATTGGTGTTGATTTTCCCGAGCGAAAAGGAAAGCTGGCGATTATAGCCCGACAAACGAATTCCGGTCAAGCCACAGTGTGGCGTCCGCCTGAGCATGTTTCGTTGCCAAGAAGATATTGCAGGACTAGTATGGAATACCGTCCTGATGAGAGGCGTTTATGCTCCGTTTAATGCTTCTTGCCCTTGCCCTGCTGCCGCTGGCGGCCAGCGCCGCGGTGACGCCCGCGCCCGGCAAGGATTGCCACCTGCCCGGCACCGAGGAAGCCTTGCGCTGCCTGCGGGTCGATGTGCCGCTGAATTATAAACAAGCCGGCGCCACGCTCAGCCTGCACGTGGCCGTGGCCCCTGCCCTGCGCGAATCGGCGCGGCGCGATCCGCTATTCCTGCTGGCCGGTGGTCCCGGCGAGGCGGGCAGCGATCTGGTGCCGCTGCTGAATGCCTCCTTCCGCAAGGTGCGCGCCACGCGCGATATCGTGCTGATCGACCAGCGCGGCACGGGCCTGTCCGGCAAGCTCGATTGCCCCTCGGACGAACCGAATGAGGAAACCATCAGCGAAGAAAAGGCGCTGGCCGACGCGCGCGATTGCATCAAGTCGCTGAACAAACCTTACGCCGACTACACCACTGAAGCGGCGGCGCGCGACATCGACCTGGTCCGCAAAAAGCTCGGCTACGCACAGATCAACCTGTGGGGCGGCTCTTACGGCAGCCGTTTGGCCCAGACGTATGCGCGGCTGTTCCCGGAACACGTACGCGCCATGGTGCTGGATGGCGTGGCGGCGCCGGACCAGATCGTGCCCGCCGGCGGCCGTGATGCGCAAGCCGCGCTGGATAAGCTGTTCCAGCAATGTTCCGAGAACCAGCCTTGCGCCCGCGCCTTCCCTGCCTTGCGCTCGGAGTTCGCATCCATCGTGGCGGCACTGAACAAGGCGCCGCTGATGCTGGAGCTGCCCGATCCGCGTACCGCCGAAATGCGCCAGGTGCGCATGACCAGCAACCGCTTCCTCGGCACGGTGCACAACATTCTGTATTCGCAGGCGGACAGCCGCCGCCTGCCCTTCCTGATCCATAGCGCTTACCAGAACCGCTGGCAGCCTTTCATCGCCCGCAGCAATGTGGCGCGCGATTTCGCGGCCGACGCTGGCCCCGCCATGCCGCTGCATCTGGCCGTAGTGTGCGCTGAAGATTATCCACGCCTGACGCCTGCCCTGCTGGCTGAAGACACGCGCGATTCCTTCCTTGGCAAGCCGCAGATCGAACGCATCGGTGCACTGTGCGAGACCATGCACGTTCCCGCCGTACCCTGGACCACGCCGAGCAAGATCGAGGCGCCGGTGCTGCTGATGTCCGGCGCCCTCGATCCCGTCACGCCGCCGCGCCGCGCGGAAGCGGCAAAACAATACATGACGCACGCCCAGCACCTGATCGTGTCCAACGGCGGCCATATCGTGTCGCAGCTCGGTTGCGGCCCGCGCCTCTTGCGCGAATTCCTGGACCTGCCGGACAAGCCCGTTGCCGCCGAATGCCTGAAAGAGATTCCGGCGCCGACCTTCCAGCTCAATAGCGCGGGACCGCAACCATGATCGAAGTAAAAAACCTCTGCAAACATTTCGGCAAAGTGCAGGCGCTGGCCGGCGCCAGCTTCAAGGCCGAAGACGGCAAGATCACCGCCCTGCTTGGCCCCAATGGCGCCGGCAAGACCACATTGCTGCGCACTCTCGTCGGCCTGCTGCAACGCGATCACGGTGAAATCTCCATCGATGGCGTGGACCCGGCAGTCGATCCCATGGCGGTGCGCCGCAACGTCGGCCTGCTGACCGACCAGTTCGGCCTCTACGACCGTTTGAGCACGCGCGAATATCTGGCCTACTTTGGTGAGCTGAATGATATGAAGCCGGAAGACATCGTGCGCCGCATTGAGGAAGTGACGGAGCTGCTGTCCCTGCAGGACATCATCGACCGCCGCGCCAAGGGCTTCTCGCAAGGCCAGCGCATCAAGGTCGCGCTGGCGCGCACGCTACTGCATCGCCCGCGCCACCTGCTGCTGGATGAACCGAGCCGCGGCCTGGACGTGATGAGCACCCGCGCCCTGCGCCGCGCATTGGCCGCGCTGAAGGCCGACGGCAGCTGCGTCATCATGGCGACCCACGTGATGCAGGAGGTTATCCATTCCTGCGACGACGTGATCGTGATCGCGCGCGGCAGCACAGTCACCCAAGGCACGCCGCAGCAGCTATGCGAACTGGCAGGCCTGGAAAGCCTGGAAGACGCCTTCGTCAAACTGGTCGGCACCGAGGAAGGGATCGAACCGTGAAAGCCAAATTCCTCATCATTCTGCGCAAGGAATTCAAGGAAACCCTGCGCGACCGGCGCGCCCTCGGACTGCTGGTGATCTTCGTGCTGATGTATCCCATGCTGGTCGGCTTCGTGCTGCACAAACAGATCGACCGCGCTACCCGGCCGGAACGCGAAGGCGTGTCGATCGCCGTGATCGGCGCGGCACAGGCGCCCACCCTGATGAATCAGCTCAAACAGCGCAACGTGACGCTGACGGAGCTGGAACCGATGGACGAACAGGGCATCACCGCAGAACTGCGCAAGCAAAACATTACGGCGGTGCTGCGTCTGCCGCCCGAATTCACCGCCAACTACAAGGCCATGCGCCCGGCGCGCGTGGAGGTGTGGTTTGACTCGGCGTCCGACAGCGCACGCAAGCTGGACGAAGTGGAAATGGTGCTGCGCGAATACAGCCGCCAGATTGCAGGCGCGCGCTTGCTGGCACATGGCGTGTCGCAGGCCAATCTGAATCCCGTGATCGTGCAGAACTACGACACCGGCACCAGCGCCTCGCGCTCGGCCAATACCATCAGCACCATGCTGGGCATCTTCTTCATCCCTGCCTTCATGTTCTGCATGTCGACGGCAGTGGACAGCACGGCAGGCGAACGCGAACGCCGCTCGCTGGAAGTGCTGCTGGCGCAACCGGCGCGCCCTGCGGATCTGATTGTCGGCAAGTGGCTGGCGGCGGCCATTCTGTCCATCATCGGCATCACGCTGGAGCTGGCGATTGCCCACGGTATCCTGAAATGGCTGCCACTGGAGGAAATCGGCCTGTCGTGGCGGCTGCAATGGCGCGACCTCGCCATGGTCTGCCTGGCCTCCGCCACGCTGTCGCTGTTCGCGGCGGCGCTGGAAATCGCCCTCGCCATCAATGCGCGCTCCTTCAAGGAAGCGCAGACCCTGGTCAGCTTCACGATGATCGTGCCGATTGTGCCTGTCATCGTGGTGCCGATGATGAACCTGAACACCGCATGGTGGATGTATCTGGTGCCCGTGCTGTCCAACCAGACGCTGTTGCGCGAACTGGCCAAGGGGCAGAGCATCGGCATCCTGCCCTTCGCCCAGACCTTCTGCAGCAGCCTGCTGCTGGCCATGGTCTGCGTCTGGTACACCGAGCGGCGCATGAAGAGCGAACGTTACATGATGACCGTATAATGCTGAGACGCTATTAACGGAGAACAGTAATGGAAGTGAAAGTCAGCTGGAATGGCCCGTCGGGCATGAGTTTCCGCGCCCAGACCGGTTCCGGCCACATGGTCTCGATGGACGGCGCGCCGGAAGGCGGCGGCCACAATCTGGCGCCGCGTCCGATGGAAATGGTTTTGCTGGGCACCGGCGGCTGCACCGCCTATGACGTGGTACTGATCCTGAAACGCGGACGCGAGGATGTGCGCGGCTGCGACGTGACCTTGCAGGCCGAGCGCGCCGACGCCGATCCCAAGGTTTTCACCAAGATCAATTTCCACTTTGTCGTCACGGGCAAGAACCTCAAACAGAGCACGGTGGAACGCGCCATCGCGCTGTCGCACGACAAATACTGCTCGGCCAGCATCATGCTCGCCAAGACCGCGGAAATCACCCACAGCTTCGAAATCATCGAAGCCTGACACTTGCAAAACCCACGGCCTGAACCTGGGCGCCCAAAATGCTGGATCAATTGGCGCTGATCGCGCTCGGCCAGTCGGCCGGATTGTCGCTGGACGATATCGGATCGATGTTCGATCCGGAAGGACAGCCCGCTATCGACCGCAAGCTGCTGCTGGCGAAAGCGGATGAAATCGATGCGCGCATCAAGCGCTTGAAAGCCATGAGCGACGGCTTGCGCCACGCGGCCGAGTGCAAGGCGCCCAGCCATGCCGAGTGCCCGAAATTCAAACGCCTGTTGAAAGCAGCCGCCTCCGGCGCCATCGAGCGCCGCCCTCCGCAAGCCTGGACGCCGCGTGCGCGGCGGGTCAGATGTAGTAAGCAGTGGAGGTCATGAGTTTGGACATGCCCTTCATCGCCACCTGAATCGGCAGCGGCGTGCTGGTCGCGCCCATATCCTGCGCAGCCTGTCCATGCGCGATCTCGTCAACGCGCATCTGCTCCACGATGGCGCGCGACTTCGCATCCTGTTCCGGCAAGCGATCCAGATGGCTGGCCAGATGCGCCTCCACCTGGCGCTCCGTTTCCACCACAAAGCCCAGCGACTGCTTATCGCCCACCATCGCCGCAGCGGTGCCCAGCGCATACGCGCCCGCATAAAACAGCGGATTCAATACGCTCGGCTGTGAACCCAGCTCCTTCAAGCGCTGCGCGGTCCACGCCAGATGATCTTCCTCTTCGCGGCTCGCCTTCTGGAAGGCATGACGCATCTCATCGCTTTTGGCAAAGCGCGCCTGCGAGTTGTAGAGCGCCTGCGCCATCACCTCGCCCACATGATTCACGCGCATCAAGCCTGCGCTGTGCTTATGCTCCTTCTCCGTCATCTCCGCATCCGCCGCATGCGCCGCCGGCGTCGGCCGCGAAGCCGAAGCCACGCCAGCCAGCACGCGCAATGCCTTATCCGCGCTGCTAATGAATTGATCGAGTGGAGTGTGATGACGATTCATGATGATTTATCCAGCTTGTACGGAAAACCACATTATAGGCCGCCTTCTTCCCTGAGGATGCGCTGCTTCTCGATCCAGTCGGCGACGGGGCCGCGGACGTCGATTTTGGAAAGGTCTTTCGCCACGCCCAGATTCAGGCCTAGCAAAAATGGAATCGAATCGAGCGGTACGTCGGGGCAGCATTCGGCCATCGCGCGCTGGAAGCGGGGCGACTCGACCACTTTCACGACTTTGCCGCCGCTCATGTACTGCAGGATGGACGTGATGCTGTGTCCCGGTCCGATCGAGCGGTAAATGAAACGGTTGAATTCCTTGTCCAGGGCCTGGAAATCCAGCGTTTCCTTGGTCATCAGGCTGGCCAGATAGTACAAGCCAAGCGCGGTGCGGAAGAAGCCGGTGGCTTCGGACTTGTCTAGTCCGCAGCGGGTGACTGCCAGGATTTTCTCCTGCAGCGCAACATCGAGTTTCGGGTGAGGTATCGCCATAGCGACCAAATATATATCAAGCCTGATACTTTTTGTGCCTTGCGTTAGGGTATCGGACTTGCTACTCTTGAAACTTTAGTGATAAACCATCAGCCAATGGCCCGCTCCGTTCCCCTGAAAGCGCAATCTGGTCTGCCGAAAGCACCGGCTGTCGCAATGGGGCAACCCGTATGTCGCGGATTCAATACAATGCCATCATGTGAAAAGAGCATAGATGGTTCGTCACCAGGCGCACCATGCTGCGCTGCACCAGCATCAATTCAGGAGTAAGCATGGAATTACGCATTCGTAACTTGTCGAAGACCTATGCCAATGGCGTGGTAGCGCTAGATAACATCTCGCTCACCATCCCGGCCGGCATGTTTGGTCTGCTCGGCCCGAACGGGGCCGGCAAGTCGACGCTGATGCGTACTCTGGCGACACTGCAGGAATGCGATTCCGGCTCCGTCTTCTTCGGCGAGCTGGATGTGCTGGATGAAAAAGATGAAATCCGCCGCCTGCTGGGCTATCTGCCGCAGGACTTCGGCGTCTACCCGAAAGTCACGGCCTACGAAATGCTGGACCATTTCGCGGTCCTGAAAGGCCTGTCGCACCGCTCGCGCCGCCGCGAAGTCGTGGACGGACTGCTGCAGCAAACCAATCTGTTCGAAGTACGCAACCAGCGCCTCGGCACCTTCTCCGGCGGCATGCGCCAGCGCTTCGGCATCGCGCAGGCCCTGCTGGGTGATCCCAAACTGATCATCGTGGATGAACCAACGGCGGGCCTGGACCCGCAAGAGCGCGTGCGCTTCCACAATCTGCTGTCCGATATCGGCGAAGACCGTACCGTACTGCTGTCCACCCACATCGTGAGCGACGTGGCCGACCTGTGTTCCAACATGGCCATCATCAACAAGGGCAAACTGCTCGTTTCCGGACCTACGCAGCAACTGATCGACGATGTCAGCTGCAAGATCTGGGCGCGCTTCATCGACAAGCGCGAACTGCCTGCCTTCCAGCAGCGCCACTCCGTGATTTCGACCCGCCTGATGTCCGGCCGCACCCTGATCCACGTCTACAACGACAACGATCCGGGCGACGGTTTCGAGGAAGCGATCGGCGACCTGGAAGACCTGTACTTCGCGACCATTCTCGGCCGCCACGACGTCAGCAACAACTGCGACTGACGAGGCGCCTATGTTCCAGATCGCCTTGTTTGAAGCGAAGCAGCGCCTGAAGCTGTTCTCGACCTGGGTCTATTTCAGCATGTTCACGCTGCTGGCTGTCCTGTGGATGGCCGCTGCGGGTGGCGTGTTCAAGGAAGCCATCGTCAACTTCGGCGGCCGTGTGCTGATCGACGCACCGCGCTCAATCTTGCTCACTGCGTCTTTCCTCGGCTGCCTCGGCGTGATCGTGATCGCGGCCATGATGGGCCGCTCGGTGCAGCAGGACTTTGAATACGAAACGCACCACTTCTTCTTCAGCGCACCGATCCGCAAATACCAGTACATGTTCGGCCGCTTCATCGGCGCGCTGGCCGTGCTGTGCGTGGTCTTTGCCAGCATCCCCTTCGGCACCTGGCTCGGTACGCAAGTGCCGGGCATCGATCCGGAGCGCTTGGCGCCCTTTAATCTACAGGCTTACCTGATCCCCTACTTCGGTGCGCTGCTGCCCAACCTGTTCATCTTCGGCGCCATCTTCTTCGTGCTGGCTGCGCTAACGCGGCGCATGCTGCCGGTGTACGTGTCGAGCGTGGTCATGCTGGTCGGTTATATCGTGGCGCCGGGACTGGCGCGCGACCTTGATTACAAAACGCTGGCGGCGCTGATCGATCCTTTCGGTACCACGGCCGTGATTCGCCTTACCGAATACTGGCCGATCGCCGAACGCAATACGCGCATGGTGAATGTGGAAGGCGTGTATCTGCTGAACCGCCTGATCTGGTCCGGCGCGGCGCTGGTGGCGCTGTTGCTCGGTTACTGGCGCTTCCACTTCGTCAGTACGGTGGAAAATGGCGCTTCCGCGCGCGGCGACAGCGAAATGCCGCTGCACCTGAGCGCCGCAGCCACCGACACCAGGGAAGCGCCCGACTTCCATGCGCGCAGCCTTGGCCTGCTGCTGCTGCGCTCCTCCTGGCTGAACCTGCGCGAAACCACCAAGAACATCTACTTCTTCGTCATCGTGCTGGCCGGCGTGCTGACCATGTTCGCCAGCTCGCTGGACATGGCGCCGATGTTCGGCACCTCCACCTATCCTGTCACTTATCAAGTGCTGGAAATGGTGACGGAAACCTTCTCCCTCTTCATGCTGGTGGTGACCACTTTCTACGCCGGCGAAATGGTGTGGCGCGAGCGCGAACACCGCATGGCACAGATGATGGATGCGATGCCGACACCAAGCTGGCTGCCTTTGCTGGGCAAGCTGTTTGGCCTGTTCGGCGTGCAGGCGCTGCTGATGTTCATCGTGATGATCTGCGGGATGCTGATCCAGCTGTTCAAAGGCTACTTCAACCTGCAACCGGCCTTGTATCTCCAGTGCCTGTTCACCATCCAGCTGCCGGCCTATATGCTGGTGGCTGTGCTGGCGATTGCCACGCAGGTGCTGATCAATCACAAGTACATGGCCTACTTCGTGATGATCGTGTATTACATCGCGACGCTGACCTTCTCCACATTGGGCCTCGATCATCCGATGGTGCTATACGGCGTGACGCCGGAATTCCACTACTCGGACATGAACGGCTACGGCCACTTCCTGGTGCGCGAGCGCTGGTATGAACTGTACTGGGCGGGCGCCGCGCTGATGCTGGTGGTGTTGTCCGTGATCTTCTGGTCGCGTGGTTCCAATACCGAATGGCGCCAGCGCGTGCAGCTGGCGCGCCATGCGCTGACCATGCCGGTATTGGCAACCTTCAGCCTGGGCCTCTTCCTGTTTGCCGGTGCAGGCGGCATCATCTACTACAACCTGCACATCGCAAACGACTTCAAGACCGTCTTCTATCGCGATGTCGACCGCGCCACCTACGAGCGCAAATACAAGCAGGTGCTGGATGTTGCACAGCCACGCATTACGGATGTAAAGCTGAACGTCGATATCACGCCGGCAAAGCGCTCRCTGGCCGTGAAAGGCTTGTACACGCTGGAGAACAAGACGACCCAGTCCATCTCCACCATTTACGTGCAGCAGAACTCGGACGCCGATTTCGCCCCGCTGCGCTTCAGCCGCACCACCCACCGCGTACTGAACGACACGGAACTGGGCTTCTACAGCTACCGCCTCGACAAGCCGTTGGCGCCGGGAGAAAAACTGGCGATGGRATTCAGCGTCAGCTACGCACCGCACGGCATCCTCGGCCTCGGCAAGGACACGCCAGTGGTCTACAACGGCACCTTCTTCAACAACAGCTACCTGCCCCACATCGGCTATCAGCGCCAGGCCGAACTGAGCGATCCGCGTGACCGCAAAAAGCACGGTCTGCCGCCGCAGGAGCGCGCGCTGCCGCGTGACGATCCCAAAGGCCTGGCCGACAACTTCGCCAGCAACGACGCCGACTGGGTGAATTTCGACGCCATCGTCAGCACCGCATCCGACCAGACCGCGATCGCGCCGGGCAATCTGGTCAAGGACTGGAACGCCAATGGCCGCCACTACTTCCACTACAAGATGGATCGCGCCATCCTGAACTACTACGCTTTCCAGTCGGCGCGCTACTCGGTAAAGCGCGACTGGTGGCAGGACGTGGGTATCGAGATCTACTACCAGCCGGGCCACGAATACAATCTGGACCGCATGGTGAAAGGCGTGAAGGAATCGCTGGATTACTACACCAAGAACTTCAGCCCCTATCCGTACAAGACGTTGCGCATCGTCGAATTCCCGCGCTACGAGAAGTTCGCGCAATCCTTCCCGAACACGATTCCGTATTCGGAAGGCATGGGCTTTATCGCCAGGGTGGACGACAAGAATCCGAAGGATATCGACTACCCCTTCTACGTCACGGCACACGAAGTGGCGCACCAGTGGTGGGGCCACCAGCTGGTCGGCGGCAACACGCGCGGCTCCACGGTGCTGAGCGAAACRCTTGCCGAGTATTCCGCACTGATGGTGATGAAGAAGAATTTCGGCGCCGCCCGCATGCGCCGCTTCCTGCGCTATGACCTGAACAATTATCTGTGGGGCCGCGCGCTGGAGAACAAGAAAGAGCTGCCGCTGGCCGATAACGAAGACCAGGGCTATATCCACTACCACAAGGGCAGCCTGGCCATGTACCAGCTGCAGGACCTGGTCGGCGAAGACCGCGTCAACACCCTGCTGGCCGCTCTGTTACAACAATACGCCTTCCACAGCGCGCCGTATCCGAGCGTGTCGGTGCTGGTGGATGGCTTGCGCAAGCTGGTACCGCCGAATATGGCTTACCTGGTGGACGATCTGTTCGAATCCATCACGCTGTACGATAACCGCGCCATCAACGCCGTCGCGCACAAGCTGGTGAACGGAAAGTATCAGGTCACGGTGATCGTGCATTCTTCCAAGCTGCGGGCCGACGAACTGGGTGCGGAAAAGGAAGTCCCAATCCATGACCTGGTCGAAGTGGGTGTGGATGACAAGGATGGCAATCCGCTGATTCGCGAACGCAAGCTGGTGGAGCAGCACGAAAACATCTACAAGCTGATCGTGAACGGCCGTCCCGGCAAGGCGGGCATCGATCCGGACAACAAACTGATCGACCGCAAGCCGGACGACAATATGATTGCAGTGGAGAACCTGTAAGCGCGGCGTGTTTCCAATCCGGCTGGGCAGTGCTAAGCTTTCCTATGCATAGAGAACAGCGAGGCCGCCATGAGCATACTCAGCAATATCTACAGCAAGATCCTGCCGCAATCCGCCGCGCCCATTGCGCCGATTCTGAAAGAAGCTGAAAGTGTGGACGTCGCCGCCGTGCTGAGCGAAAAAGCCCAGCTGGCAGGCGAACAACTGCACTGGCGCACCTCGATCGTGGACTTCCTGAAGCTGCTTGATCTCGACTGCAGTGTCGAATCACGCAAGCAGCTGGCCCACGAACTGCACTACACCGGCGATACCGGCGACATCGCGAAGATGAACGCGTGGCTGTACCGGCAGGTCATGTTCAAGCTTGCTGAACATGGCGGCCGGGTCCCGAAGGAATTCATGCATTAAGCGGCAAGGCGCAGCGCGGTACGCTTGGTGCTGGTCACGGCGGGAGCGGCAAGCGCTGGACCGGCCAGCTTGAACACGCTGACGGCGGACGTCAGCGCGTCGGCTTGCTGCTGCAGCGAGACGGCGGCGGCGCTGGCTTCTTCCACCAGCGCTGCATTCTGCTGCGTCACGCCGTCCATCTCGGAGATGGCGCGGTTGACCTGCTC
>NZ_JBFRDW010000292.1:0-13124 GCF_052113985.1 Pseudoduganella sp. RAF53_2
GGCCTACCTGACCACCATGGTGGCGCTGTTCGGCACCACCATCAGTCCCTATCTGTTCTTTTGGCAGGCCTCGCAGGAAGTCGAGGAAATCCGCGCCGACCCCGACGCCGAGCCTTTGCGCAAGGCGCCGGAACAGGTAGGCCGGGAGCTGCGGCGCATCCGCATGGATACCACCATCGGCATGGCGGTCTCCAACATCGTCGCCTGGTTCATCATGCTGACCACCGCGGTGACCCTGCACGCGCACGGACTGCTCGAGATCCAGTCGTCCGCGCAGGCGGCATCCGCGCTGAAGCCAATTGCCGGCAACCTGGCCTTTGCCCTGTTCAGCCTCGGCATCATCGGCACCGGACTGCTGGCCATTCCCGTGCTCGCCGGATCTGCCGCCTATGCGATGGCGGGTGCGTTCAACTGGCGCAACAGCCTGGAATTGCAGCCGTCCGCCGCGCGCAAGTTCTACGGTATCATCGCCGCCGCGACGATGGGCGGTGTGCTGATCGGATTCCTGCCGGTCGATCCGATGAAGGCGCTGTACTGGAGCGCTGTCATCAACGGCGTCATCGCCGTGCCGATCATGGTGGTGACGATGCTGCTGTCCACCCGCAAGGGTGTGATGGGTGATGTCGGCATCTCGCGCCCCATTCATGTGCTGGGCTGGGCCTGCACAGCGGTGATGGCGCTGGCGGTGGTCGCGATGTTCGCCACAATGGCACACGGTGGGGTAAGCTAGCGGTTCGTACAACACTGGCCGATTTCACCATGATCAAACGTCGTTCCCTGCTTGCCCTGGCCGGACTGACGGCCGCAGTCCTGTCCCTGCCCGCTTTCGCCGATGCGCCGCCCGATGTGCCGCCGCGCGAGTTCCCGCGCCACACCAAACGCGGGAAGATAACGCCCGGTTATCACCCGGAGATTTATATCGACGGCAAGCTACGCCGCCTGTCGCCTTCCAGCCGCATCTTCAATGAGGAAAACCTGATCCAGATGCTCGGCACCATCCGCGGCGAAGATATCGTCGTCAATTACACGGAAGACCGCGACGGCGATATCGACCGCGTCTGGATTCTCACTCGCGAGGAGGCGAGCCAGCAGTTACCGTCAATGCGTTGAGGAAGTCTTGCACCTGCTGGGTGTAGGTGGCATCCGCACCCAGTTCCAGATTGATTTCGCGATGGCTCATGTCCTTGCGCAGCACGCTGGCATGCACGCCATTGCTGGACAGTTTGTGCAGATAGGCGTCGGCCTGGCTGCACGAATCATCGCGGCGCGTGGAGCACACCAGCAGGATCGGCTTGGCGCCCGGCTGCAGATTCCAATACGGCGACACGGTTCGCCAGAACACGGCATCGCGCCCGAAGGCTTCGTCATACAGGCGCAGGTGGCGATGACCCATGATGTCCACCACATCAAGCGCGCCGCTATCGAGCGATACCGTACCCAGCCAGGGCGTGGCGTTCGGCGCGAGCAACGGATTCGCATTCAGCAGCGCCACCAGATGCGCACCGGCCGAATGTCCCATCAATATAAAACGCTTGCGGTCGGCGCCCCATGACGCGGCCTTGTCCTGCGCGGCCGCCAGCGCCTGCGCCACATCGCGTGCCTGCTGCAGCGGATCGGCATCCGGCAGCATGCGGTAGTCCACCGACACGAACACATAACCGCGTCCCGTGAAATATGGCGCCTTGTTCGACACCACGGCCGATTCGCTCTTGCTGCCGATGCGCCAGCCGCCGCCGTGAACCATGAAGATCACGGGCGCGTGTTCGGGATGTGCGGGGAGATAAACGTCGAAACGCTGGCGCCGGTCGGCGCCGTAGGGAAGGTCGTGCAGCACTTCCGCATTGGCTTGCGCTGCGAGCGTCAAAACCAGTGCGGAAGCGAGATACTTCATCAGATGTAGTAGATCAGCGCAGCCACGCCGATGATCAGGCCAAACTTGGTGGCTTTGTACACGTTCTTGTTCCAGGCCTTGAAGGCGCGGCGGTATTTGCCGGCATAGAAGGACACGCGGAACAGCTTGGACACCATGCCCACCTGGTCGCCGGTTTCGTTCGGCGAAGCAGCGGCAGTCATCATGGTCTTGCCGAGGAAGCGGTTGATCGCCTGCGCCCAGCGGAAGCGCATCGGACGCTCCACGTCGCAGAACAGGATGATGCGGTCGCTCTCGCTGCCGTTGATCGCCCAGTGGATATAGGTTTCGTCGAACATGACGCCTTCGCCGTCACGCCAGCTGTGGCGGATGCCGTCCACGTCGATGAAGCAGCGGTCATCGTTCGGCGTGGCCAGGCCCAGGTGATAGCGCAGCGAACCGGCGAAAGGATCGCGGTGCGGATTCAGTTTGCCGCCCGGCGGCAGTTCGGCGAACATGGCAGCCTTCACGGACGGAATGGACTGCAGCAGCGCATAGGTTTGCGGGCACAGTTCCGCCGCGGACGGGTGGCTGGCGTTGTACCACTTCAGGTAGAAGCGCTTCCAGCCAGCCTTGAAGAAGGAGTTGAAGCCGGCGTCGTCATTCTTTTCGGATGCCTTGATCTTCTGCAGGCGAATCAAGTTCTCCGCTTCGGTGCGGATGACTTGCCAGTTCTGCTGCAGCGGTTCCAGTTCCTTGAAGTCCTTCACCTCCAGATACGGCGTGGACGGCACACGGGAGAACCAGTGCATGAAGATATTGATCGGCGCCATGAACGACGAGTGGTCGAACAACTGGCGTCCGATCGGCAGGCGCACCTTACCGCGGAAGTGGATGTGCAAAACGGACAAGATATAAAAACCGATAACAGCCCATTTCATTGCGCTACACCTATCAGAGATCCAAACCGGACATTTTAACCCAGTCCGAACCGCTGAGCTGTTACCGGGCAATTTTGACCGTCAGACGCCCCACAGGCCGCGCGCTTCCTCTGCAATGACGTCCGGACGCTCTTCGGGCCAGAACAATTTGCTGCCTTCCAGCCGGCGCACGCCGCGCGAGTTGCCGAAGGCGTGTTCCAGGTAGTCGGCGCCTTGCGGTAGGAAAATGCGGTCGGCCATGCCCCACACCACGCGCACCGGCACGCGGCTGGCTTTCAGTTTCGGGCTGATGCCGGCCAGGGCATTCTGTTCCAGCGCGATGGCGTAGCCGTTGGTCAGGACTTTGCGCTGCGGGCCGACCAGGGGCCGCAGATAGGCTTCCAGCGTGTCGTCGGTGGGATTGGTCGGATCGGCGTAGCACATGCCGCCGAAGCCATCCGGCGTGCGGGCCGAGTTTTTGTCGGCCAGCCAGGGCAGGAACCACTCGTCGGTGAACTTGCCGGCCTTGGCCAGCGAGATTACAGGCGCCATGGCCGGCGGCGGGCAGTCGATTTCGGTGTCGCAGTTGGTCAGCAGCAGGCTGCGCACGCGCTGCGGATAGGTCACCAGGAATAGCTGGGCGATGGCGCCGCCGCTGTCGTTGGCAATCAGGTCCACTTTGTCCACGCCCAGTTTGTCCAGCAGCTCCGCCAGCATCGCAGCTTGGGCGGCGGGGGCCAGGCTCTGGCCCGGCGCGACTTCGGTGTGGCCCAGACCGAGGAAATCGGGCGCCACGCAGCGGCGATATGCGGCCAGGCGTTCAACCGCGCCGCGCCACTGGTAGCTGTTCAGCGGGAAGCCATGCAGGAACAGGGCCACGGGTCCGCTGCCCTTTTCCACCACGGCGATATTGCCGGCGCTGGTGCGCACGAAGCGCTGCGATGCGCGCCAGGCGGCCGAAGTAGTGGCGTCCGCTGCGCCGGCTGCTGCGACTGAGGTGGCGCCTGCGGTAGCGCACAGGGTGATGGCGGCGTACTTCAGAAAGTCTCGGCGTTGCATGGCATTCTCCTTGGTTGAAAGTGCTGCCATCTTCGTGCGCCGCGCGTCCAGCCGCAATGACGCGGCAGGTCATGCTTTGATAACCTCCGAGGTCATGGCCGCGCCGCGCGAAAGCAGGCTAATATCGCTGCATGAACGCTAACCTCCGCCCCCAGCCTTCCACTCCCGTCGCCCACGTCGGCGTGCTGCTGCGCGAATGGCGCGCGGCGCGCCGTCTCAGCCAGCTCGATCTGGCGCTGGACGCCGGCGTCTCCGCCCGCCATCTGAGCTACATCGAAACGGGTAAATCCCAACCCAGCCGCGAGATGCTGGCCCGCCTGGCCGATACGCTGGATATGTCCCTGCGCGAACGCAATGCGCTGCTGGTGGCGGCGGGCTATGCGCCGCGCTACACGGAATCCTCCCTGGCCACGCCGGAAATGGCGCAGGTGCGGCGCGCGATCGAGCTGCTGTTGAAGCAGCAGGAGCCGTACCCCGCCTTCCTGATCAATCGCCACTGGGATGTGCTGGCGGTGAACGAGGGCGCCATCCGCATGAACCGCTACATCCTGGATGGCCGCGAGAGTCCGCACACCAATATGCTGCACAATATCTTCGACCCCAGCGATCTGCGCGCCCACCTGGCGAACTGGGAGGAGATTGCGGGCGACCTGCTGGGGCATTTGCACAATCTGGTGGCCTCGTCCCCCGGCGACGAGAAAGCGCGCAAGCTGCTGGATGACGTGCTGTCCTATCCCGGCGTGCCGGCCCGCTGGCGCCAGCGCGACCTGGCCAGCGCGCCCACGCCCCTGCTGACCACCGTGTTCCGCAAAGATGGTCGTGAACTGAGCTTTTTCTCCACCATCACTACCTTCGGCACCCCCCGCGATGTGACGCTGGATGAGCTCCATATTGAGTCATGTTTTCCAGTAGATGAAGAAACGATGAGTTTTTGCCATCAGTTACGCGAAAAAGGCGGTTGATTGTTACAATTTGTGAATGTTTTAATTAAGAAATAAATATATATTCACGGAAATAAGTCGCCTAAGGAAGGCTCATGTCCGTCGAATTGCAGTGCGAAGCCGAGGCCACGCAGGCCCTCAGCAAGGATTTTTATCTCGCTCGCCAACCTATCCTGGATCGCCAGCAGCAGCTGGTGGCCTATGAATTGCTGTTCCGCCGGGGCGACGTCAAGGCGGCCGATGTGAGCGAAGACCTGCATGCGACAGCGTCCGTGATTGCCCATCTGGCGGAGCTAGGCCTGGAACAGGTGGTCGGCACGTCGCGCGCCTTCATCAATATCGATGCGGCCGCGCTGGAAAGCGGCATCCTGCAATTCCTCCCGCAAGACAAAGTGATGTTCGAGCTGCTGGAATCGGTGCAAGCCACGCCGCAGCTGCTCGCAAGCGTACGCGCAATGCGCGCGCAAGGCTTTTCGTTTGCGCTGGACGATGTGGTGTCTGCCGATGACACGGTGGCGGCCCTGCTGCCGCTGGCCAGCCTGATCAAGATCGATATCCTCGGCATGCCTGAAGCTACGCTGCGCGCGCTTACGCAGCAACTGCGCAAGCCGGGCATGCAGCTGCTGGCGGAGAAGGTTGAGACGAAAGCCGAGTTCGAGCTATGCAAGGAGCTGGGCTTCGATTACTTCCAGGGCTATTACTTCGCCAAGCCTTCCATCATGAGCGGCAAAAAGCTGATGCCCTCCGAGCTGGGGCTGATCGAAATCCTGGGTCTGATCGAACAGGATGAAGAGAACAGCCGCATCGAAGGCGCCATCAAGCGCGACGCGGCCCTCAGCATCAATCTGCTGCGGCTGGTGAACACGCCCGCGTCGGGCAGCACGCGCCGCATCGATACGCTCAGCCAGGCTTTGCTCCTGCTGGGACAGAAGCAGCTGCGGCGCTGGCTACAGATCCTGCTCTACACGCGCGGCGAGGATACCGCTTTCGGTTCGCCGCTGCTGCAACTGGCGACGACCCGTGCGCGCCTGCTGGAGCTGATGGYGGAGYGCCGCCATGCGGGCCAGCGCGGTGCGGCGCAATCGGCTTTCACGGTCGGTATCCTGTCGCTGATGGACACGCTGTTCCGCGTGCCGATGCCGGAACTGCTGGAGCAATTCCATCTGGCCGACGACGTGCGCGCCGCCCTGCTRCATCGCCAGGGGCCATACGGCGACATGCTGGCCATGGCGGAAGCCATCGAGCACGCGAAGCCGCTGCCGGACGAATCGCAGGCCCGCCTGGGCCTGGATGCGGACGATCTGTACGAGCTTCTGCCCATGGCTTTCGAGTGGTCCAACCAGATCGCGCAGTCGGCATAAGAAATAGCTGTAACAACGCGCCGCCTGCGGCGACTTAATGGCAGATCCCAACCTTTTCAGGAGACTGCCATGTTGAACCAGCTTGCCATTTCTGCCACGCTCGCCCTGTCGGCCGCCACCACAGCGCAAGCCGCCCAGCCTTCGCCATCCGACCTGGTTGACGCCTTGAACAACACCTTCGGCAAGCACGCGCACAAGCGCGCTTCGCATGCCAAAGGATTCTGCGCCGTGGGCGAATTTACGCCGGACGCCAAAGCCGCTTCGTTCGCCGACAGCCCGCTGTTCCGCCAGAAGAACGCCAACGTGCAGCTGCGCTTTTCCATCGGCGGCGGCAATCCCGGCGTGTCGGACAAAAGCCGCAGCGTGCGCGGCATCGCGATGCGTATCAGCGGTGGCGGCGAAACCTATGATCTGCTGCTGATTTCCGAACCGGCCTTCTTTGCCGCCACACCGGAATCGTTTGTGAGCTTCCTGCAGGCGCGCGTTCCCGATCCTGCCACCAAAAAACCTGATCCAGCGAAGGTCGCCGCACATAACGAGGCTCACCCGGACGGCAAGATCCAGCCCGCCCTGCTGGCGGCGCATGCCGCGCCGCAGTCGTATGCCACCACGCCCTACTTCTCCAATAATGCCTTCGTCTTTACCGGCAGCGACAGAAAGCAGCAGCATGCGCGCATCGTGGTACAGCCGGAAGCCGGCACGCATTACCTGAGCGAGGAGCAGGAGAAATCCTTGCCCGACCAGTTCCTGCACGACGAGCTGGCGCAGCGCCTGGGCAGCGGCAAGCTGCGCTTCGCCATTGAGGCCCAGTTGCCTGCTGCAGGCGACTCCCTGGTCGATCCCAGCCAGGTATGGCAAGGTGCCAGCCGTGTTACGCTTGGCACGCTGACCGTCCGCGCCGCGGCCTATGCCGTATCGCTGGCGCGCCGCAGCCAATAAGGAGAACCGATGAACAGTGAGCAGATCGCGGCATGGGATGAACTAGCCCGCGAGCGGGCCTTCCTCTTGCGGCTGGCGCGCCTGCAGCTGGGCGGCTCCAGCGAGGCGGAAGACGCCGTGCAGGAAACCCTGCTCGGCGCGCTCAAAGGCTGGGATGGCTTCGCGCGCCGTTCCAGCGTGCGCAGTTGGCTCACCGGCATCCTGCGCTTCAAGATCATCGACGTGATCAGGCAGCGCCGTATGGAGCCGCTGGAACATGCTGTGGCAGTGGACGAAGCAGACTTCAGCATCGATGCGCTATTCGATGCGCAGGACGCCTGGCATCCGGACGTATTCGTGGACGCGCAATGCCCCGCCACCCAGCTCGCCCAGCAGCAGTTGCTGGACATCGTGGAGCTGTGCATGCGCCGCCTGCCCGAATCCACTTCGCGCGTGTTCCTGATGCGAGAATATCTGGGCCTGGACCTGGCGGAGATTGAAGCGCAGTGCTCGCTCAGTAGCGGCAATCTGCGCGTTTTGCTGTACCGTGCCAGAATGCGCCTGCGCGAATGCACCGTGCGCGCCTGGGGCGAACCGGAGTGACCGATATGGAAAAGGGTGACGATGATCTGACTTGCCGCGAGACGACCGTGCTCGTTTGCGGYGCGCGCGATGAAGCGCTGACGGCGGAGCAGACGGCCAGCCTGCAGAAGCATCTGCAAGGCTGCGACTACTGCCGCGTAGCCTCGCGCCAGTTCGCAGACCTGTTCGCGCAGATGGACCAACTGTTCGCGCACGACGCGCCCACTCCCTGATGCGCTACGACGCCATCATCGTTGGCAGCGGGCCTGGCGGGGCCAGCGTGGCGCGCGAAGCGTCGCGCCGCGGCTTGCGGGTGCTGGTGCTGGAACGAGGCAGTTCCGCGCCGATCACCGGCACGCTGACGCAGATGGCGTCCATGGCAGCGGTTCCCGGCAAGGGCGCCTTCCTCCACCGCGATGCATCGCTGCTGGTGCGCGGGCTTACCGCCGGAGGCAGATCCACGCTGAACTTCGCCACGGCGTCCACGCCACCGCTGGCGCGCTTTGCAGTGCTGGGCATCGATCTTGGTCCTGCTCTGGCCGAATGGCGCGCCGAGCTGCCGATGTCGCCGCTGCCGGATGAACTTATCGGCCCGCTGGCGTCRCGCATCATGCAGGGCGCCCGCACCGCAGGTCTGCCCTGGCAAAAGCTGGACAAGATGATTCGTCCGCAGATCTGCCGCACCGGTTGCTGGCGTTGCGTCTACGGTTGTCCCTTCGGCGCCAAGTGGACTGCACGTGATCTGCTGGACGAAGCGCTGCGCCACGGCGCCCAGTTGCGCGATGAAGCGCGCGCCACGCGCGTGCTGGTTGAGAATGGCCGTACGGTTGGGGTCGAATTCGTCCGCGGCGGTACGCTGCATGAAGCCCATGCGGACGTTGTCGTGCTGGCAGGCGGCGGCATCGGCAGTCCGCGCCTGCTGCACGACTCCGGACTCGGTCCGCGCAGCATGCCCTTCTTCAGCGATCCCGTGGTCGCAGTGATGGGCAGCGTTGACGATATCGATGGCGGTGCTGAAGTGCCGATGGCCGCAGGCATGGCCATGCCGGAGCAAGGGCTGTCCTTCTCCGACCTTACCCTGCCCAAGCCGATGTACCAGGCCTTTGCCATACAGGTGGGGCGCCTCGACCGGCTGCTTGCACATGGCCGCACGCTGAGCATCATGGTCAAGATCCGCGATGAAACCAGCGGCCGTACCGGCCCACGCTGGGCCGATAAGACTTTGCAGCCATCCGACAAACGCAAATTCACCGAGGGCATCGTCATCGCCCGCCGCGTGCTTGATGCCGCCGGCGCGCGGCACGTATTCAAAAGCTGGCATTTCGCCGCCCATCCCGGCGGCACGATTCCCATCGGCGCCGGCGTTGATGCCAATTTGCAGACACCCACGCCCGGACTGTATGTCTGCGATGCTTCCGTTCTTCCTGCTCCATGGGGGCTGCCGCCGACGCTGACATTGCTCTGCCTCGGCAAGCGCCTCGGTCAAATGCTCTGATACACTTTGGCGCTTTGACGGACCACTAGGAAGGAACACATGAAGAAAGCATGGCTTTACGTGCTCGCCCTATCCCTGGCGAGTGTTGGCGCGCAGGCAGCCGAAAAGTGCAGCGAGTCACCCTCCTGCAAAGCGGCGCGCGCAGTGGTGCAGGACCTGGACAAGATCGTTACCCCGAACGGCGTGCAGGAAACCTACAAGACCCCGATCGGCGGCATTGACCAATGGATGAATGTGCGCGGCCAGGACCGTTCCAACCCGCTGATCCTGTTCGTGCACGGCGGCCCTGCATCGCCTGCGATGGCGACCATGTGGCAGTTCCAGCGCCCGATCGAGGAATACTTTACCGTCGCGCAGTGGGACCAGCGCGGCGCAGGCAAGACCTTCCGCGAAGTGAATCCCGATTCGATCAGCGACACCATCCACATCCCGCGTTACGTCGATGACGCCATCGAAGTTGCCGAGCATCTGCGCAAGAAGTACAAGAAGGATAAGGTGATCTTGCTGGGCCATAGCTGGGGCACCATCGTCGCCATGCAGGCCGCGCTGAAGCGTCCAGATTTGTTTTACGCCTACGTCGGCATTGGCCAGGTGATCAGCCCCCCCGAAAATGAGCGCATCAGCTTCGACTATGCGCTGAAGCAGGCCAAGGCCAATAACAACGAAGAAGCGCTGAAGGATCTGGAATCCATCGCGCCCTACCCTGGCGATCAGCCGATCACGCGCGAGCGCATCGTGAAAGCGCGCAAGTGGCCACAGTATTACGGCGGCATGACTGCCTATCGCAACTCGTCGCCCTATTTTTTCGATGGCCCGATGCTGTCGCCGGAATACAGCGAGGAAGATGCAGATGCCATCGACCAGGGCAGCCTGTTCACGCTGGGCCGCGTGCTGCCGGAGTTCGTGACCGTGGATATGAGCAAGGTCCGCAAATTCCCGATCCCGGTGGTGATGTTCCTTGGCCGCCACGACTACACCACGCCGGCGCAGCCCACCGCGGACTGGATGAAACAGGTGAAGGCGCCTTACAAGCAGGTGGTGTGGTTCGAGAATTCGGCCCACATGATGCCGTGGGAAGAGCCGGGCAAAACGCTGGTCAGCCTGCTGACTTACGTTCGTCCGCTGGCGCAAGCCCGCCGCAAATAATCAGGCCTCGACTTTCTTGACCCAGGTTTCGCCGGGACGGACCACATGGCCGTCCCGCGCCAGCGGCAGCATGCGCTGCAAAGGCTTGCCGCTGGCGTGTTCGATCAGCATGGAGTGCCGCTCGCCGCGCGCGAACAGATGCTCTTCTCCCCACTGCCGCAAGCTCACCAGCACCGGAAATAGCGACACCCCCCGCGCCGTCAGCCGGTACTCTTCGTAAGCACTTCCGTCCGACGCAGGAACCAGCTCCAGGATTTCCTGCTCCACCAGCCCGTGCAGGCGGTCCGCCAGGATATTTCTCGCAATGCCGAGATTGCGCTGGAATTCGCCGAAGCGGCTGCTGCCGTCGAAGGCGTCCCGCAAAATCATCAAGGTCCAGGCATCACCCAGCACGCTCAGCGCACGCGCTACTGGACAGGTGCTGTCCATCAGTTCTTCCCGCTTGCCCATGCATCCTCCGTAAACAAGTTGCATTTTAAAACTACATGACCTATGCTTCAACTGGTTTTTATTTGAAACCAGATTATGAACCCTACTCTCACCTTCATTTTTGCGGCGGTGGCTGGCGTGTGCGTGGCGAATGTCTATTACGCCCAGCCCCTGCTGGATATTCTGGCCAGCGAATTTCGGCTTCCTACCGCAGCGGCGGGCGGCGTTGTGACGGCAACGCAGCTGGGCAGTGTCCTGGCGCTGGTGTTTCTGCTCCCGCTGGGCGATATCTGGGACAAGCGCCGCCTGCTGCTGGTGCAACTGGGCGCGTTGGCTGTCGCGTGCGTCGCCATGGCCTCAGCGCAGGCGCTGGGCTGGCTGCTGTTCGCCGCTGCGCTGGTTGGTATGCTGGGCACCGCGATGACGCAAGGCCTGATCGCCTGCGCGGCCTCGCTGGCTAACGACACAAATCGCGGCAGCATAGTCGGCACCGTGCAGGGCGGCGTACTGCTTGGCTTGCTGCTGTCGCGCACTGTGTCCGGCCTGCTCGGAGAGTATTGGGGATGGCGCTCGGTGTATGCGACATCCGCTGTGCTGGCATTGGGGCTTCTGGCGCTGATGCGGCGGTGGCTGCCCACGCAGGCGCTGCCGCCTGGCAGGCCATCCTACCCGGCGCTGCTGGCCTCCCTGCCGCGCCTGATCCTGCGCGACCGCGTGCTGCAGCAGCGTGGTCTGCTCGCCATGCTGCTGTTTGCCGTGCTGAATGTGCTGTGGAGTGCACTGGCTCTGGCGCTAAGCGCGCCACCGTATGACCTGTCGCGCAGTGCGATCGGCATGTTCGGGCTGGCGGGTGCTGCCGGCGCATTGGGAGCGGTGAATGCCGGCCGTCTGGCCGATCGTGGCTATGCGCAGGCAGTGAGCGGTGGCGCCCTGTTGCTGCTGATCGCAAGCTGGGCGCCGCTTAACCAGGCCGATGGACGGCTGTGGCCAATTTTGCTGGGAATTGTGGTGCTCGATCTGGGTGCGCAGGCGCTGCACGTCAGTAATCAGAGCCTGATCTTCCGCCGGGGCAGCGAGGCGCATGCGCGGCTGGTCGCCTGCTACATGCTGTTTTACGCGACAGGCAGCGGACTGGGAGCGATCTCCGCCACCGCCGCATTTGCAGCGGGCGGCTGGACTGCGGTGTGTGCTCTGGGCGCAGCGCTCAGCATCGGTGCGCTGCTGTTCTGGATCGCCACCATCAAACGGCGCTAGAACGCAGCAGCTCCAGTTCCGCCAGGACTTGTTTGGCGACGCCGATCGGCGCACCCCAGTAATCGAAAATTCCGCCGCGCAGCGAGTTCTGGCCGCACACGACCATGACACCGCTGCCGGTTTTCGCCTTCAGATGCGAGGCCAGCCAGCCGACGAAGCCGGAGTTGTCCATCCCATGCGGGAAGTGGAAGCTGAACAGGACGAACTGCTCCTGTTCCGGCGCCCATGCGGGCACCAGAGCGCTCCACACATCCTCATCCCGCACAAAGGCTAGCGCGTCCGGAATCAGCTCCGCCGGAAAATGCGCTGCCGACGCTTCGACAAATGCATGCGGCTTATCATAGACCACCAACTGCGCCTCACGCATCACGCGCAGAAGACGCTCCTGCGTTTGCTGTGGCGTCTCCTGGCTGACGTACATGACGTACTTAGAACAGGCGATCCAGCCACTTGTGCTGGTCAGGGGCGCGGCCTTGCTGGATGTCGACCAGGGCAGCGCGCAGGCGCTGCGTGGTCGCGCCCGCGCCACCGTCGCCGATGGTGAAATCGCGGTCGCGGCCACGTACGCGGCCGATTGGTGCAACGACTGCAGCGGTGCCGCAGGCGAAGGACTCCACCAGATTGCCGCTCTTGGCATCCGCTTCCCACTGATCGATCGAATACGGCTCTTCGCGCACGGTCATGCCCAAATCGCGCGCCAATGTGATCAGGGAATCGCGGGTGATGCCCGGCAGGATGGTGCCGGTCAGCGGCGGCGTTTGCAGCGAACCGTCCTTGAACACGAAGAAGATGTTCATGCCGCCCAATTCTTCGATCCACTTGCGCTCCACCGCGTCCAGGAACACGGCCTGGTCGCAGCCATGCTGCTGCGCTTCGGCCAGCGCCGGCAGGCTGGCAGCATAGTTGCCGCCGCATTTCGCGTCGCCGGTGCCGCCTGGCGCTGCGCGGGTGTACATATCGGACACCCACAGGCTCACGCTCGCCGCGCCGGCCTTGAAGTAGCCGCCCACTGGCGAAGCCACCACGCAGTACAGGTATTCCGCCGACGGCTTCACGCCCAGCACCGCTTCGCTGGCGATCATGAAAGGACGCAGGTACAGCGAGCCTTTATCCGCAGCGGGAATCCAGTCACGGTCGATCTTCACCAGCTCGCGCACGGAATCAATGAAC
>NZ_JBFRDW010000293.1:0-7010 GCF_052113985.1 Pseudoduganella sp. RAF53_2
GCTGGAAGACGAGGACGAGGATGGATCTATCGGAGATTCAGAAGGCGATCAGGAGTGGCCTGAAGACGCTTGAGGTGCCTGAGCCCATGCGGTTGTCGCAGTGGGCTGAGAAGCATTTTTACCTGTCGGCGGAGTCATCCTATGTCGAGGGCGCATGGAGCGCATATCCGTTCCAGCCAGCCATCATGGACGCCTTCTCCAACGACGACATTCAGGTCGTTGTAGTCAAGAAATCGGCGCGCGTCGGCTACACCAAGATGCTGGTGGCTTTGATCGCCTACGTGGCCCATCACAAGCGCCGCAACCAGGCGGTGTGGCAACCCACGGATGAGGACTCAGACGAGTTTGTGAAAACCGAGTTGGACAGCATGCTGCGTGACGTAAAGGTCATGCGCGAGGTGTTCCGCCAGGGTAAAGGCAAAGGCAAGAACGACACGCTCAAAGGCAAGCAGTTCTTGGGATCTCGGCTGTACACCAAAGGCGGCAAGGCCGCCCGCAGCTACCGCCGTATTTCGGTTGACTACTCCATTCTTGATGAGCTGGACGGATTCGACCTCGACATCGAGAAGGAAGGCAGTCCTGACAAGCTGGCGGGTAAGCGGGTTGAGGGCGCGCTGTTCCCGAAAGAGATCCTTGGCTCTACGCCGAAGCTGAAAGGCTTCAGCCGCACCGAGGCGCGCGAAGAACAGTGCGACCTGCAGATGCGGTTCAAAGTGCCATGCCCGCATTGCGGCGACCGGCACGAAATCACGTTTGGCGGTAAGGATAAGCGGCACGGCTTCAAGTGGATCAACCGCGACCCGGAAACGGTCGGCCATGTTTGTCCACACTGCGCGACGCTGTACACGCAGGCCGAATACCTGTCGGTGTGGACGCAGGGGCGCTGGGAGGCTCCGGACGGAACCTGGATCGATGGTGAGTCCCGCTTCCGAAACGCTGCCGACGAGCTGGTCCCGGCGCCGCGCTCGATCGCCTTCCATGTGTGGACGGCGTACAGCCCGCAGGCGACATGGGCGCAAATCGTGCGCGACTACCTGGCGGCGGTTGATAAGGCCCGCGCGGGCGACACCAGCGAGCTGAAAACCTTCGTCAATACGACGCTGGGTGAAACCTGGGAGGAAGAGGTCGAGAAGACCGAGGCGGACGCACTGATCCAGCGCGCGGAGGATTACCCGCTGCGCGAGGTGCCGAGGGGTGGCCTGGTGTTGGTGGCCGGCGTGGACGTACAGGCCAACCGCTTCGAGGTCGTGGTCTGGGCCATCGGGCGCGGCGAGGAAATGTGGGCCGTGGACTACCAGGTGATCGATGCCAACCCGGCCGATGAGCGGGAGTGGGAAGAAAAGCTCGACCCATACCTGCAAATGCGGTTCAAGCACGTCGGTGGACAGTACCTCCCGATTGAGGCGGCTGCGATCGACACCGGCGGCCACTTTACGCACCAGGCGTACAACTTCTGCCGCGTTCGCGCCCGTCGCCGCATTTATGCGGTCAAGGGTGATAGCCGCCAGGGCCAGCCGGTCAAAGGCCGCAGCAGCATGCAGGACGTGAATCACCAGGGCAAGGTGATCAAGCGTGGCGTAAAGCTGTGGATGGTCGGGACCGATACGGCCAAGGACTTGATCCACGGTCGCCTGCAGGTCACGCAACCCGGCCCCGGCTACGTCCACTTCCCCAAGGCGATGCCGGTGGAGTTCTACCAGCAGCTTACCGCTGAGGTGCGGGTGCTGCAGAAAACGGCGACTGGTGAGCAACATCGCTGGGTCAAGGTCGGCGGACGCCGCAACGAGGTGCTGGACTGCAGTGTGTACGCGCTGTTCTCGGCCCAGTCGCTGGATCTGCATAAGTACACCGACCGGCTTTGGGCAAAGCTGGAAGCTGCGGTCAATCCGCCAATGGCCGATCTGTTCGATGCGCCAGTGGAGCCCGAGGAAGCGGGCGTGCAAGGGCTGGCCGTTGGCGAACTCGCGGTCAAGCTCGGCGAATCGCTGAAGCAGCTGAGGGAGGCCGCCAAGGCCGAACCTGCTGTCAAGGTCACCACACTCGGCCAAGGCGGTCAGGCCCCGCGCAGCCGGTTGGCGGCGTTGATACAGAAATAGAGGAGTTCCAATGCGATTCAATCCCAATGCCAGCCTGCTGGCAGGTATGCAGACGTCTGCACTGCGCACGGCGCTGACCAATGCGCAGCAGGCATATATCGACCTGTCCACTGGCGCCAAAGGCGAGTCCTACTCGTACACCCAAGGCGACGGATCGCGCTCGGTGACGTACAGCAAGGCGAACATCGCCGACCTGGCCGTTCTTATTCAAACCCTGCAAGCGCAGCTGGGCATCGTGCCCCGTCCGCGCCGCGCCGTGAGGTTCCGATTCTGATGAATACTCCAGTCACGATCCTGGGCGCGAACGGCCAACCACTGGCGCCGGCGCGTACATCCATGCTGCACGGCAGTCCTGGCGTGCCTTACGACGCCGCCGACCGTAGCAGCGACCACATGGCGAGCTGGTCGCCCACCTTGCCGTCACCGGACGGTGAGCTGAACGGTTTCCGCGACACCATCGTCGCCCGCGTCCGCGACCTGGTGCGCAATGATGGCTGGGCCTCGGGCACTGTCACGCGGATTCTCGACAATGCGATCGGAGCCAATTTCCGGCCGATCTTCAAGCCGGATTGGCAGGCCCTGCAAGCCCACACGGGCATCAAGGCTTTCGACCACGTTTGGGCTGACGAATTCGGTCGGGGCCTGGAGGCGAGCTATCGCTTGTGGGCAACCGACATCGGGCGCTATTGCGACACCCAGCGCAACCTGACGATGGCGCAAATGATCCGTGTCGGCTTCCGCCACAAGTTGATCGATGGCGATGCGATCGCGCAGCTGCATTGGCTGCCAGAACGAGTGGGCGTAGGGCGGGCGCGATATGCCACGGCGGTACAACTGATTGACCCTGATCGGCTGTCCAACCCGCAGTTGCAAATCGACACCGAACAGCTGCGCGGTGGCGTCGAGATCGATCAGTACGGCGCGGCGCTGGCGTACCACATCCGGCGCGCGCACCAGGGCGACTACTTTGCTGCAGGGCGTGCGTACACCTGGGACCGCATCGAGCGGGAAACTGAGTGGGGCCGCCCGATCATCGTGCACGACTTCGAGCAGGAGCGTGCTGGTCAGCACCGAGGCGGTGCGGGCATTTTTACCCCTGTAATTCAGCGCCTCAAAATGCTGATCAAGTACGACAGCGCCGAGCTGGACGCGGCGCTGCTAAATGCGATCTTTGCAGCCTATATCGAATCGCCATATGACCACTCGATGGTCGAAGGCGCGCTGGCCGGTGACGACGACGTTGGTGCCTACCAGAAGGATCGGATGGCCTACCACGGCGAGCAGCGCCTGAAACTGAACGGCGCGCGCATGCCGATCCTCTATCCAGGGGAGAAGCTGAACACGGTGATGGCCACCCGGCCGAACGCCAACTTTGATGCCTTCGAGGCGGCGGTGCTGCGCAATGTGGCATCGGCGACCGGCCTATCGGCACAGCAGATCAGCAACAACTGGTCGGATGTGAACTACAGCTCGGCGCGCGGCGCCATGCTCGAAGCGTGGAAGACCCTTTCGCGGCGGCGAAATGACTTTGCCATCGGCTTTGCACAGCCCATCGTGTGTGGCTTTGCCGAAGAAGCGATGGAAGTAGACGACCTGCCTTTGCCAGCCGGTGCACCGGAGTTTGCCGAGTATCGCGCGGCATATGCGCRGGCGAAGTGGATGGGGCCGGGGCGCGGGATTGTCGATCCGCTGAAAGAGCGCCAGGGCTCAGTGCTCGGGATGGATGCGGCGCTCTCGACGCTGGAAGACGAGGCGGCCGAGCTGGACGGCAAGGATTGGCGAGAAACGGTCGCGCAGCGTGCGATCGAGATCAAGCGATTCCAGGAGCTGGGAGTGCCGCTGCCGCAGTGGGCAGCTGGCGGTGATCAACCAGAAACAAACGAAAAGGATGGTGTCGAATGAAATTCGCATTCCTGGCCCAGCGGCTGTTCAACACGCCGCTGGCAATCACGCCGCGCAAGGCCGAAGTGGTCATGGCGGCGCTGGCCGAGCGCATGGGGGTCTCCCACATCGCCCGCTCCGGCGCGCAGATGATGGACGACGACGAGTACGGCTATGCCGATCCCGGCCAGAACCCGCGCAGCGGTTACGACACTGTCGCCGGCGTGGCGGTGATTCCGATTCAGGGAACGCTGGTGCAGAAACTCGGCACGTTGCGCCCGTACTCGGGCATGACGGGCTATGACGGGATTCGGCAGAACGTGCTGACCGCCCTGGCCGACTCCAGCGTGAAGGCCATCGTGCTCGATATCGACAGTCCTGGCGGCGAGGTGGCCGGCTGCTTCGACCTGGTTGACACGATCTACCGTGCACGCGGCACCAAGCCGATCTGGTCGATTCTGAACGAGTCGGCCTATAGCGCCGGTTACGCGATCGCCAGCGCCGCCGACAAGGTACTGGTGCCGCGTACAGGTGGCGTGGGCAGCGTTGGTGTCATCTGGGCGCACATGGACTGGTCCAAGGCGCTGACCGAGGCTGGATTCAAAGTTACCTTTATCACCTACGGCGACTTGAAGGCTGAGGGCCGGCCAGAAATTGAACTATCCGACGAGGCGCGTGCGCGCTTCCAGGCGGACATCAACACGATGGGCGAACTGTTTGTCGAAACGGTCGCCCGCAACCGGAATATCCCCGCCGCCAAGGTGCGGGATACACAGGCTGGCACCTTCCTGGGCGCGGCAGGCGTTGCCCAGGGCCTGGCTGACAGCGTTATGGCTCCAGACGCGGCTTTCAGGGCGCTGCTGGCCGAGCTTGATTAATCACCCAAGGAAGAACCTAAATGAAGAAAGCAAAAGCAGGCGGCCTTGCCAAGGCATTCTCCTTCGCTCACCTGATCGGCATGGCCGCAGCAGATGGCGGCGAAGACCCGAACAAGCAGCGCGAGGATGAGTCCGACGAGGACTACGCCAAGCGCATGGAAGAGGAAGAGCGCAAGCAGCGCGATGACGAGTCCGACGAGGACTACGCCAAGCGCATGGAAGAGCTGGACAAGAAAGAAGGCGACGACGAGCAGGACGACGACGCGGACGCAGAAGACGAAACCGAAGGCGAGAAGGCCGCGCGTGAACGCGAGCGCGCCCGTTGCGCGGCGATCTTCTCCAGCCCGGCCGCCGCTTCCCGCCCGGACTTTGCGGCTCACCTGGCGTTCCAGACTGGCATGAAGGCCAGCGAAGCGATCGGCATGCTGACGACCTTTGCGGCTGGCGCACCGAAGCGCAGCTCGCTGGCATCGCGTATGTCGGGTGTCAAGCAGGTGAACACTGGCACCGGCGCCGGCGCCGCAGCTCCGACCGGCGCCAATGCGGCTGCCGCCATGATCCTCGCCGCCGGCAAAAAGCGCCGCGGCGAGCAGTAATCCACAGTTTCATCAACAGAAAGGGACATCATGCCTCTCGCAACTACCAACGTGGGTGCAAACCCCCAAGCCCCCGGCGCGGTCGCCCAGGTCTACGTGCCGGACCAGCTGTTCGCCGGCCACCTGAAGCCCGTCACGGACGCCATCGTCCTGGGTGCTGGCAATCTGCAGCGCGGCGCCGTGCTGGGGCAAGTGACCGCCACCGGCAACTACATCCTGTGCGTGAAGACGGCCAACGACGGCAGCCAGATCCCGAGCGCGATCCTGGCCGACGCTGCTGATGCTTCCGGCGGTGCCGTGCCAGCGGGCGCCTACCTGACCGGCGAGTTCAACGTCAACGCGCTGATCTTCGACGCGTCGTGGACTGCCGCGCAGGTCAAGGCCGCAGCTCGCTCGCTGTCGATTTTCGTCAAGAACGTGGTTGGCGCGGCTGATCCTACTTAACCGCACCTGATGCACATGAGATCCCGCTTCTGGCGGGATTTTTTTTTCCTACTTCCGTGAAGGAATCGCAATGTCGTTGAATACCAACTTTGTTTTCGACACCAATACGCTGATTGCGGTGGTGCCCAACCTGAAGCGTCCGCAGAAGTTCCTGCTGGACCGCTTCTTCCCGAATGTCGAGATGAGCGATAGCGAGTACGTCTCGATCGACGTGGACGTCGGCAAGCGCCGCATGTCGCCCTTCGTCTCGCCGCTGGTCGGTGGCAAGCTGGTGGAAAGCCGCCGCACCCAGACCAATATGTTCAAGCCTGCCTACATCAAGGACAAGCGCGCACCCGACTTGCGTAAGCCAGTGCGCCGCGCGATCGGCGAACAGATCGGCGGCTCCCTGACGGGTGCTGAGCGCGAGGCCGCAAATCTGGAGCTGGAGCTGACCGACCAGTTGGACATGCTGGACCGCCGTCTGGAATGGATGGCCGCGTCCGCGCTGATCAATGGCACCGTAACGATCACCGGCGAAGGCTTCCCAACTGTGGTCGTTGACTTCGGCCGCGACGCCTCGCTGACCGTGGCCAAGTCCGGCACCGGCCGTTGGATCAAGGCGAACATCGATGCCGGTACGGCATCGCCTACCAACGACGTGTCTGCATGGGCCCAGCAGATGCTGAAGAAGTCGGGGGCGGCGCCAACCGATATCGTGTTCTCCACCAGCGCGTGGAACGGCTTCAAGCTGGACCCGGCCCTGCAGGGCGCGATCGTGTATCCGAAGCTGAGCGATTCGGGCAATGCTATCAACCCGGCGGCAATGATCAAGCCCGGTGCGCAGTACCAAGGTCGCTGGGGCCAGTATGACCTGTGGGTCTACAACGACTGGTACGTGGACGATAACAACGTCGAACAGCCGATGATCCCGGACGGTGCGCTGATCATGACCGGCGGCGAGCTGCAAGGCACTCGTGCCTTCGGCCAGGTCCTCGACCCGGAGCACAACTACCAGGCGCTGCCGTATGCGCCGAAGACCTGGGTTGAGAAAGACCCCGCGCAGCGCCTGCTGCTGCTCCAATCCTCCCCGATCGTAATTCCCGCACGCGCCAACGCGTGCATGTCCGCACAGG